>JANNFM010000546.1:0-6076 GCA_031379795.1 Alphaproteobacteria bacterium | reverse complement strand
GTGTGGTGCTCGGTGATCGCGCAGTCGTGCATCATCACGCCCTTGGGCATGGTGATCGGAGTCGTGTGGACGATCTCGCCCTTCGCGTCGATCACGCTGTAGGTCAGGAAGGGCTCAAAGGGCGAATAGCCGAAGGTCATCATCTCGCCGGTCACCGCATCGACTTTGGGGTGCGCGGTAAAGGGGTGGCTCAGCTTGCCGCCAAAGGTGTGTTCACCGATGGTGGTCAGGTCCGGCAACTGGATCGCGTGCGGCGGCGCCGCTTCCATCAGGGCGTAGAGGGTGTTGTTGTGATAGACCATCGCGGTGTTGGCGGTGTTCTTGAACATCCCCTCTTCCGGCGGCGGCACACCCTTGACCAGGTCGGTCATGCTGGACATGCCCTTCCAGATCCAGGTGCCCTTGGCGCGTTCCAGGCGCAGACCTTCGGTATCGACAAACCGGTTGCGATAGGTGGCCTTGCCATCCTCGAACTGAACGGCGTGGATCATGCCGTCGCCGTCGAAAATGTGATAGGTCGCGGCGTCTGGCACAAATACCGGATTGGGACCGATCCGCAGGAAGCTGCCGTTCAGATCCTTCGGAATTTCGCCTTCGATCTCAACGCATGAGGCCACGTGCTCTTCCGTCACCGGCGCATAGTTGCCGCTCAGAAATGGATTTGTCGCTTCTTCGATCTTGACCTGGATCGTCATCGTTCCGCCTCGTCGTTGTTGTTGGCTCAGCCCGTTCAGCGAGGCCGTGCCCAGCCTGGATTTAGGCACGCTGGCGACCTGCGATCAATCGATTTCCAGCAGCAGTGCCGAAAACAATCTCATGTGTCGAACAAAGCCTTGCCGAGGCTTTTCGGCCCGATCTAAGGTGTCGCATGGATCGGTTGCGAGGCTTGGCGGCGGTTATCACAGGCGGCGCGTCGGGCATCGGCGCGGCGACCGCAAGGCGCTTTGTCGCCGAGGGGGCCTCCGTCGTCATCGCTGACCTTCAGGCGCAGCTGGGCGCGCAGGTCGCCGAAGAGACTGGTGCCGTGTTTCATCCGCTCGATGTTGCCGACGACGTCGCCTGGACGCGGCTGATGGCGATGGTGTCGGAGCGGTTCGGTCGCCTGGATGTGGTCGTCAACAATGCCGGCATCGTCAGCGGACAGTCCATCGAGGATATCGACCTTGCGACCTGGAACCGGGTGATCGATGTCAATCTGACCGGCGTGATGCTGGGTTGCCGACACGGCATCGCGGCGATGCGGGCCAACCCGGGCGGATCCGGCGGGTCGCTGATCAACATCGCCTCGACCGCAGCCTACGCGGCCATTCCCAGCGACGCCGCCTATTCGGCGACCAAGAGCGGCGTAAGGATGCTGACCAAGGCCGTTGCGGCCCATTGCGCGCGGGCCGGCTACAACATCCGCTGCAAGTCCCTGCATCCCGGGGCCACGGACACGCCGATCCTGGCACCGGCGCTGGCCGCTGCGCCGCAGCTGTTGCCGGTGTTCCACGCCATGTCGCCCATGGGCCGGATGGGGCGCCCCGACGAGATCGCCGCCATGGCAGTGTTCCTCGCGTCGGACGAGGCGAGCTATGTCACGGGCGGAGAGTTTCTGGTGGACGGCGGCATGATGGCCGGCCACCCGGGCATGTAGGAGCAGGAGCGAAGAGATGGGTCGACTTGAAGGCAAGGGTGCCGTGGTGCTTGGCGCTGCAGGCCGCGACAACATGGGTCAGGTGATTGCGCGCCGCTTTGCCGCGGAGGGCGCCAAGGTGCTGGTGGCCGGTCGCAAGGAGGACGAACTGGCCCGGTTCGCGGGCGAGATCGGGGGCCACTGGGCTACGTGCGACATCACCCGGCGGGACGACGTGTTCGCCTTGGCCGAGACCGCGAAGTCCAGGCTCGGCAACGTTCAGATCGGTGTGAACGCCACAGGCTGGGGCCTGCTGAAGCCGTTCCTGGAAAACACTGAGGAAGAACTGAAGGCCATCAGCGATCTTCAGTTCGTCGGCCCCATCTACTTTATGCAGGCGATGATCGGAGCGATGACCGAGGGCGGGTCGCTGATCCAGATCAGCTCGGCCACCGCCACCATCATGCTGAACGACCACGCCGCCTACATGGGCACCAAGGCCGGAACCGACCATGTGGTGCGTTGCGTGGCCAACGAGTTCGGCGCCCAGGGCATCCGCGCCAATTCGATCTCGCCTGGCCTCACCGACACTCCGATGACGGCTGGCGCCAAGCAAACCCCGGGCGTCTTTGAAGCCTTTGCAAACTCCTATCCGCTGGGCCGCGTGGGCACGTCGGAAGACATCGCCGCCGCCGCCGCCTGGCTGGCCAGCGACGAGTGCTTCATGACCGGCCAGAATCTGCAGGTCAACGGCGGCCTCACCCTTCGCCGCAACCCGACGGGGGATGAGATCACAGCGTCCGTCATGGCCGCCATGGCAGCCAGATAGCGGTCTACTTGCCGTCTGCCGCTTCGCCGGCCGCGATGTAGCGGTCGATCATGATGTGCAGCTGGCGGATGCGCATTTCGGAGTAGCGCCCGAAGTGAACCTCGCCGTTGCCGGACGAGTGCAGACCCTCCTGCACATAGGGCAGGTTGCCCATGTCCTGCTCGAAGATGCCGGCCAGGCCGCCCATTTCCACCGCGTCGCTCCAGGGATCATCGACCCCCAGTTCGCGCACCGGCGCGGGCTTCGGCCGGGGACCTTCCTTGGGGACGCGCTTCAGCATGATCACGTCCATGATCCCGCTGTCCGGATCGCGACCGTTGGGCCGCCAGCGATAGACCAGGTTGGGGGCGTATCCACCCCAGAAGCTCATGTTCGGCCAGACGTTGTACAGCATCGGGTCGCCCATTTCGGCGTCCGAGCATTCCGAGTAATCCCAGCCGTCCTCAGCACCCAGCATCGTGCGCGCCTGCTCGGCCGCGAACGCCCGGGCGCTCATGCCGTCAGGCACAAGTTTTTCAGCCTCGTCGCCGAAACCGCGTCTGGCCCCGCTGGTGCCACTCATGGCCTGGATGATCTCGGTCGGCGTGTAATTCTCGTCGGCCACGAACGGGCTGGGCACGCCGGATGCGGAGAACTGGCGGCTAATGTAGTCGTTCAGGATATCGTACTGGCTGTTGGCGTCGGCCAGGAATGGCAGGATCTGCGGGTGGGTGGTCACGGAGTGGTGGCTCTCCATGAAGGCCTCTGCCAGCGCCTTCCAATTGCAACGCACCACCTTGGACACGTGCATCGACTTGTAGCGGTTGGCGTAGACATAGCCATTGAAGTGCTCGGCCAACGGCGCGATCTGGTCCATCAGCGCCGGGGCGTTCAGATCCATGTTGATGAAGACAAAGCCGCCCCAGGTGTCGACCTTCGCCTGAGGCAGGCCCATGTCGCGGCCCTCCCATTGCGGGAAGTCCCAGCCGATGGGGTTTTCCTTGAAGGTGCCATCGGTGTTCCACGTCATGCCGTGATAGGGGCAGCGGAACTCATCCTTGCAGCCGTTCAGGGTCACCAGCTTGCGGCCACGATGCAGGCACGCATTGTAATAGGCGCGGATGTCACCGGCGACCGTCCGCGTGACGATGAAGGATTTTCCGACGATCTCGTAGATATGATAGTCGCCCGTGTTGGGGATATCCTCTTCACGGCAGGCCATCTGCCAGATCTTCGACCAGACGTGATCGACTTCTTTCTGGAAGAACACCGGGTCGACGTATCGCGAGACCGGCACGGCATCCAGCGGCAGTTCCGGCTCCGGACCCTGGCGCAGGAAGTCCGGAACGACGCGCGTATCCCGGTTGAGGATGTCGTCGTAGGACTCCGACGGATGACGATCAGGCCGATATCCCGGTGTGGATCCGTCCATGTCTAGGCCTCCAGAATTGCGACGGCCGAAAGGCCCGGTGCGCCATAGACCTGGCTGTAGGCGAGGCGAGCGCCGTCGACCTGGCGACCATCGGCCCGTCCGCGAAGTTGCTGAACGTTCTCATAGACCTGCCGCAGGCCGGAAGCCCCGACAGGCTCACCGCAGGCCAGGCAGCCGCCGTCGGTGTTGATCGGCAGCTTGCCCGTCAGCCGGGTATCCCCGTCGGCGAGCCACTGTTCCTGCTCGCCGTCGGCGCAGAAACCGTTCTCCGCCATGTGCATGATCTCGGCGCCGGATTCCGTATCCTGGATTTGCGCGACCTGGATGTCGCCGGGACCGACGCCGGCCATGTCGTAAGCCGCCTTCGACGCCAGTTCGGTGGGCGAAACGCCGCGCACGACGTCCAGGGAGGGCGCGAATACCTCAAAGGAACCTCTTGGCCGGGTGCGAACCGCCGCCCCGCGAACCCGGGGGCCTGAGAGGCCCAACTCGCGCATCTTCTTCTCTGAGGCCAGCACCAGCGCCACGCCGCCTTCTGCCGGTGAGCAGAACATGAACTTGGTGAGGGGATCAGACAGCATCTGGCTGCCCATGATGGTTTCCAGATCGACCGGCGCGCGGCGCCAGGCGTGTGGCGTGACGGTGCCGTTCTCATAAGCCTTTACGGCAACCCGGCCCAGGGTCGTGTCGCTGATACCGTGCAACTCCATGTACCGGCGGATCTTCATGGCGAAGAACTGGGTGGTCAGCATCATGCCGGTTTCGCCGTACCACCGCGGCAGGCCGCTGGCTTCCGGGTCGGCATTGAAGGCACCCCTGGGGTGTTTGTCGAACCCGATGACCACGCCCAGGTCGAACTCGCCCGACTTGATCGCCCAATAGCCTGACAGGAGCGAGGATCCGCCCGTGGCGCAGCCGTTGGAAATGTTGATGAACTGGACGCCGGTCAGGCCCAGACGGGGCAGGGCGGCATCCGCGCTGCCGGCCGCCGACGATCCGCCGAAGGCGAACTCGATGTCGGACCACTCCAGGCCCGCATCAGCCAGCGCCTCGCGCACCGCAAAGACCCCCTGGTCCAGGCCGGTCTTGTCGTCGTGGCGTCCGAACGGGTGAATTCCAGCGCCAATGATATGAACTTGGGTCATGTCCGCAGCCTCTTCTTTTCAGGTCGCCGGTTCAAAGGCGTAGGTGTGCAATTCGCCGCGGCTTGATGTGGCAAACGCCTCAATGGCCACCCGCATCGGCTGGCCGATCTTCAGGTCGGCAATGTCGTCGACGAGAATGCGCCCCTCGATGATCACCTGGCCGGGGAATTCCACATAGCCCAGCGCAAAAGGCTTGAAGGTCTTCTCGTCGTCGGCACCGATATAGGGCGGAGTCTTGGGGCGAAACCGTTGCATGGTGTAGGACCAGAGGCGGCCCTCGCCGGTGACTTCTATGGCGTCATAGTGGGCGGCCTCGGGGCCCGATGGCATCGGGAAGCGAATCTCGCCATCGGCCTTGCGCCGACCGGCGATCATCCGGGGTCCGCCTTCTCGCTCGACGAAAACGCCCTCGGCGACAACCTGGCTCATATGTCAATCCTCCCCGCGTGCCTTGGCTCGTCGGTGACAAAACCATACGGCGTCGAATAAAAAAGTCACCTGTGTTTTTTTTGAACGGATCAGTCCGTTTCGGTTTTTCCGGGCGCTGCCGATCATGCGCCTCTGGCCCAGGCCAGCGCCGCGTCTGAAGCGACCCACTCGATCGCATTGCGCAAAATCCGGCGATAGACGGGGTTGGCGTAGGTCTCCGGCCCGTCGCCGGGCTGGAGGTAGACCAGAGGGCTGTTCAGCGCCCGCTTGGTCCATCCGATCAGGTCAGATCCTGCCGGGTGCTCCCACCCGTCGTTGGAGAACATCTTGCCTCGGGCGACGGCGTGATGTGCCGAGTAGAAGCCGTCGCGGACGAAGGCGTGACGGGCCCGAAGCAGGGGCTGCACCTCGGTCTCGAACACTTCATAGAGGTAGAGTTCGTCCTTCATCGGGAAGGACCCGGGTACGCCATCGAGGATCGGATGGGCCGGATCAGCGACCTCTGCGTCATAGTCGACGTCGTGCCGGTAACCGGAATCCAGGCAGGGCTGGCCCCGCACCAGCGCAGGCTTGTAGAGAAACCGGCCGCCCAGCCACCCGGCATACTCCGGCCAGCCTGGCCATCCGGCGATGGCGTGATGCAGGGC
>JANNFM010000491.1:0-2546 GCA_031379795.1 Alphaproteobacteria bacterium | reverse complement strand
GTCGGCCTCGGCGAGGCCAAGGAAGAGGTGATGCAGGTGATGGACGACATGCGCGCCGCCGGCGTCGACTTCATCACCATCGGCCAGTACCTGCAGCCCACCCGCAAACACGCCGCCATCGACCGGTTCGTGCATCCCGACGAGTTCCGGGCCTATGAGGAGATTGCGCGGGCCAAGGGGTTCCTGATGGTCTCGGCCAGCCCGCTGACCCGCTCCTCGCACCACGCCGGTGAAGATTTCGCCCGGCTGCAGGCGGCGCGGGCCCGTATAACGGTGACATAACAATTTCCGCTCATCCCGGCGAATGCCGGGACCCAGATCGAAGGCCACATAACCGGCTCCAGTGGTGTTGAGGGTGCCCCGGCCTTCCTAACGGCTTTTGGATCTGGGTCCCGGCATTCGCCGGGATGAGCGGTTTCAGCAACGGAGAACCACGCTGCGCCACCACGTCTCCAAGGTCTTGCCCTACACGCCGGAGCAACTGCTGGATCTGGTCGGAGACGTCGAGCGCTATCCGGAGTTCGTGCCCTGGATCAACGGCATGCGAACCTGGAACGCCCGCGATCTGGGTGAAGGGGTCAGCACCCTGGACGCGGAGGCAGGTGTGGGATTTTCGTTTCTCAAGGAGCGTTTCGCCACCCGTGTGCGGCGGGATCGCAACAGCCAGAAGATCGAGGTCGGCCTGTTGTCGGGCCCGTTCCGCAAGCTGGCCAATCGCTGGGAATTTTTCGAGTCTACGGGAGGTACGCGGGTCGAGTTCGACATCGACTTCGAGTTCAGGTCACGACTGCTGGATGAACTGCTGCGCGCCAACTTCCACCATGCTGTGGAGCGCCTGATGGGCTGCTTCGAAGACCGGGCTAGGGCGCTTTACGGCTCGACGCCCAGCGCGTGAGCCCGAAAATGGCAAGGCCCAGCGCAAGAACGACCGCCAGCATCGGCAGTTCCTTGGTCGCCGCCAGCACCAGCACAATTGCGAAGACTGACCCTGTGGCGATGGCCACAGGTCCGCGAGCGGGAAGGTTGAACTGGGCGGGCGGCGCGTCGGCCTGACGGGACAGACGCCACAACGCTGCGCAACAGAGGATATAGGCGACGACCCGCGCCGCCGTTGAGATCGTCAGGCTGCCCAGCAGATCGCTGAACAATGCCGCGCCAAATGCGAGGCCAGATGACAACAGGATCGCCACGTGCGGCGTTCGCCAGCCAGGGTGGATCGCACCGAGCCTGGCGGGAAGTTGTCCCTGCTCAGCCATCGCCAGCAGCAGCCGTGGCATTCCGATCAGGACGGACAACAGGGTGCCGAGGATGACCGCGATGGCGCCTGCCGAGACGGCGGCCTGACCCCACGGCCCAAACAAGATGCGTCCGACCTCGGCCAATGGTCGATCCGTGAGGGATGGGTCACCAAGGACGCCAACGCAGATCAGCAGGACGGCGGCGTAGGCAGCGGTCGCGATCGCTACGCTGGCGAACATGGCGATGGGGACGTCGCGTCGCGGATCGAGGGTCTCTCCCGCCACGACTCCGGCCCGTTCAAAGCCCGAGTAGGCGAAGAGATAGATCAGAATGGCCTGAACAAAGGTGATCCCGGTCGGAGGTGGGCTGGAAATGACGAGATGGTCGGCGTTCAGGAAGGCGATCCCGGCGGCGACGAAGCCGACGATGAAGACCACCTTGATGATAACCAGCAGATTGTTACCGGCGGCCGACTGACGAATGCCCGACAACACGATCGCTGTCAGGCCAACCCCCAGCCCCAGGATCAGGGCCGCGCGGGGAAGGCCCGTTCCCAGGGTCGGAAAGAACCCGGTCGCGTAGCTCACCAGGAGATTGCAGAGGGTCGCAACCGCCAGTGCCAGGCTGATCCACAGCATCCATCCCACCGCGAACGCCATCCAGCCGGGCAGGGTGGCCCGCGCATAAAGATAGGGCCCGCCAGCGCTCGTGAAGCGGCTGCCCAGGTCGGCGAAGCACAGAATCAAGGGCGTGATCATGAGGGCGGCGCAGGCCAGAACGGCAAAACTCCAACCGTCGGCGACAGCAAACACCCTGGAGGGGGCGGCCAACATTCCGGCGCCGATCACGCCGTTCAGCATCAAGGCGACGAGGTCGCGGCGCCGCAGCGCGCGCAGCAGCCCGCTGGGTTCGCTCACACCATGCGGTCCCGCATCGCCTGCAATGCGGCCTGGACGGCGGCGAACTGGATTTCCTCGCGGGTTTCGACCTCGAAGAACTCTTCCTTATGCACGATCCGCTGGTTCGACCGCGCGGTGGCGATATGGACCAAACCCACCGGCTTCATCCGCGTCCCGCCGCCGGGACCTGCGACGCCCGTGATCGCGACCGAGATATGTGCGTTCGACGCCTCAAGCGCGCCTTCGGCCATCATCCGGCACACCGGTTCTGACACAGCGCCGAGATCGGCGATCAGATCGCCGGGCACCCCCAGCATCTCCTGCTTGGCCCGGTTGGTGTAGGTCACGAAGCCGCGCTCAAACACATCCGAGGCACCCGGGATCGAGCAGATGGCGGCTGCCACCAGC
>JANNFM010000463.1:0-7319 GCA_031379795.1 Alphaproteobacteria bacterium | reverse complement strand
CGACATCACCGTGAAGCGGGTGTTGTCGAACTCGGTCGGCAACAGGATCTCTTCGTGGGGATGCTTCAGGCCAAGGGTATGGCCTATCTCGTGCAGCAGGGTCAGAAACGCGAAGTCTCCAACGTCGAAGTCATCACCCTTATACTCATCGTCAAACCAGATGTCGCCGTGGAACGCCCCATTTCCTGATCCCGACGGCGGCTCATAGGCATAGGCGGCGAAATTCCTGCCCGCCTCGGTGTAATCCGCGACGTCCGTAAACGCGATGCGGATGTCGCCGCCGCTGTTGGCGTTGTCCTGCACCTCGACGAAATTCAGATTGATCAGCCGGTCCCACATGAACATAGCCAGCCGGAAGGCGTCGCTCTGGGTGGCGTTCAGCACACTGTAATCGACGTTCGACGGCTCATCGCCGGGCGGGTAGGAAAACGGCGACCAGACACTTCCGGCGGTGGGAATGCTGTAGGTCAGGGTCGGCCCGGACCATTTGGCCCCGTTACCGTACCAAAGACCTTTGTAAATCTCGCTCTGGGTTATCGTCCCCACGGCTCACCTCCGGGCCGATGCGGACCCTGTCACACGTTATGCGATAGCGTGGGCGGCTCCAATATCAATTCCGCAACGCGTCCACGGCGGCGCCCAGCAAGGCATAGGTTTCGAACTCGCTGTCGGTCTGCCAGGCCTGCCGCCAGGCGCTCCAGACCACCGCCACCACCTGCTCGCGCGGATTGACGTAGACGAACTGGCCAAAGATGCCCTGGGCGGTAAACGCCCCGTCGTGGGCGGTCCCGGCCTTCCTGGGCAGCACCCACCACTGATAGCCGTAGCCCAGCGGATAGTCCTTCTCCAGCTTGCCAAAGCCGGTGGCCTCATTGTCCGGCTGCCCGGCCACATCGCGCCAGCCCTCCGGCAGATAGCGCCGGCCGCCAGCCACCCCGTCCTCCAGCACAAACTGGCCGAACCGGCCAAAATCCCGCAGCCGCGCGCTGACCCCCAGACCCGCCAGCTCCAGCCCGTTCTTCGCCTCCAGCTGCCAGTACCCGTCAGCCTCCATGCCCGCCGGTCCCCAGACCTTGTCGGCATAATAATCCGCCAGCGGCCGCCCCACCGCAGCCCGCACCACCGCCCCCAGCAGGCAGCTCTCGCCCGTCGAATAGTTGAACTTCGTCCCCTGCGGCACCGCCCGGCCCCGCGTGCGCATCAGGTCCAGCACCGCGCCGTCCTTCTGGCTGGCCATGGCCGCCCCCAGCCTCACGACATCGGAGTTACCCTTGGGATCGTACTGCTCGTCCCACGCCACGCCCGAGGCCATCCGCAAGACATTGCGCATACTGACGCCCTCGTAGGCGCTGCCCTTCATCTGGGGCAGATAGCGCTCGACCGGATCGTCCAGGCTCTTGATCGCCCCTTCGTGCAGCGCCGCCCCGGCCAGGGTCGAGGTCATCGACTTCGCCGTCGAGAAACTGGTCCAGCGGCTATCCGGCCCATTGCCCATCCCATAGCGCTCCAGCGCCACCTCGCCGCGCTTCAGCACCAGCAGACCCGCCGTGCGGCGACGCGTCATGTAGTCCTCAACGGTGTGGGTCGCCCCGCCGCTTTCAAAGGTCAGCCCCGCCAGCGTCCGCGCGTGCGGCGGCAGTGGGCGCACCTTCCGGCCCGCGCGGATAACCCGGACCGGCCGGTACTGGTCCTGATTGCGAAAGGTCGCGGCCTGGTTCTCGGCGGTGGTGTCCAGTGAGTTCAGCGCCGTCGCCTCGCGGGGCTGAGCAAACACCGGTGACGCGGCCAAGGCTGCGCCGGCACTCAGCAGCAGACTGCGACGGTGAATGTAGGCCATGAGAATCCCCTTTGGTGTGGCGAGCCGACCGCACGGACCGCCACGCGCATCGGCATTACAGGCTCTTTTACCGCACCTGACCCCTGACGACCATTTCCGGCATCCGGACGGAATGAGCGCCCGACGACCGACCCTTAAAGACCCAGCAGGCCTCACCACCTGCGGCGTTTTGCTGCGCGCAACTTCTTTTCCGATATCGTACAGAGCGCTTCGGAACTTCCGGACGTCGGCGGGCGTTATCCACCCGTCGGGGACAGTATGTATGCGCAGCGTTCTTATCGCGGTCGGGCTCTTGCTTTGCATGGCCGTCAGCCCGGCTCAGGCGGCCGCGACCCGCATTGCGCTGGTCATCGGCAATTCCAACTACACCGCGATCACGCGCCTGAAGAACCCGGCTCGCGACGCGCGTCTGATCCGCCAGACCCTGCGCGACAAACTGGGCTTTGAGGTCATCTACGCCGAGAACGCCGGCAAGGCCCAGCTGGAGCGCGCCATCGCCCGCTATGGCGCGCGCCTGGCGACCGCCGGGGCCGATGCGGTGGCCGTCTTCTACTACGCCGGCCACGGGGTGCAGTCGGGGGGCGAGAACTTCCTGCTGCCAGTGGACATCACCATCGAGCGCGAGGCCGAACTGGTCCTGCGCTCGGTCCGCGCGGAGGACGTGCTGCGCCAGATGCAAGGCGCCCGTGCGGGCACCAAGGTCGTCATCCTCGACGCCTGCCGCGACAATCCCTTTGCCGCGCGGTTCAAGATGGATGGCGGCCGGGGCCTGGGCGACATCGCCCTGGGCAACACCGAATTCATCATCGGTTATGCCGCCACCGCCGGCCTCTCCGCCGAGGACGGCGATGGCCGCAACAGCCCCTACGCCATCGCGCTCGCCCAGCATCTGGCCACGCCCAACACCGAGATCTCCGATATCCTGCGTATGGTCCGCAAGGACGTCGCCACGGTCACGGAAGGCCGCCAGCTGCCCGAAGCCCGCACCACCCTGCTCCGCACCCTCTACCTCAACGGCGCCCCACCGCCCGAGGTCAAGGTCGCCGCCCGCGGCCCCACGCCACCCCCCCGGAAAGCCGCACCCCGCAAACGCGCGAGTTAGCGCCGCAGGGGGCTGGTCCGCCACCCCCACCCTTTTCCGACGGAACATGGAACGCTCCGGCTTCCCCCAGGTTTGCCTGAATACGCGGCACTGCCGCCTGCAGGAGCCTGACCATGTCCATCCTCATCTTCGCCCTCATCGTCCTGATCGTGGCCGCCCTCATCGCCTGGGCCGTGCAGAAGCTGCCGCTGCCCTCGCCGTTCGGCATGATCATCCAGGCCCTGATCCTGATCATCGCTGCCATCGTCATCGCCCAGCGGGCGGGGCTGTTCTAGTGGGCGCGCGGGACACCCCCCGCGCCGACACAAACCCGAAACCTCCCCACCCCAACCCCCGTCATCCCCGACGCACGCCCGCCAAGCGGGCGAGCGATCCGGGACCCAGTGCCCAGCGCAACGCCCATACCTCCCCCGCGGAGCGGCGGGAGGGGGACCGCCCGCCGAAGAGCGGGTGGTGGAGGGGGCAAGCCGCAAGCGAGGCGCGTTGAACGCCAAGCGGCGTCAGGCTTTCGAGGCTCAACTTGGGAGGTGGCGGGTGTCCCCACTTTCCGACCTACATTGAAACGCGTTCGCGCGCTCATCGACACTGGCGCGGGCGGCGAGTGCATCGACGACACCCAGGCCCACACACTGGTCCTGCCGGTCGCTGACGAAGACTGGATGAGTAGTGTCGGCGGCCGCCATTGGGCGGCCATCTATGTCGCCCGTATCTACATCCCGTCCCTCAACCGCCTGCCCTTCCAACGCTTCACGGGGGTCAAGCTGGAGGAAGGCAACCAGTGGCACCGCGTCATCATGGGCCGCAAGTTCCTGCGGCAATACCGGGTGAGCTATGACGGAGGGACGGGGGCGGTGGAGATCGTGGAGGATTGAGGGGGCAGGGATAGGTATGGTGTCGCTTTGTCTACGGTGCTTTGAAACACGCGCGGATTTTCGGATTTCAAGTTACAACCTAGCACGTTGCGGATGTCTTAAATCTCGTGCTCTGACTGGATACAGCGGTGCAGATTGCGCCGTATTAAGGCGGGGATGGGTGTCGAGTATCCCATCTCAAAGGGTGAACGGTAGGGTCAGAAAGTCCTGAAGAGTGCGAAAATAGCTGTGGCCAAGGTTGCCAAAGAGAAGATCCCAAGCACAATGATCCATAGACGCAGCCGCCGAGCCTCCGCAGCTGCCAAGAGTGCCTCTACCCACGCCTCTGAACTAAGATCTGCTGTTGATGGTCCCATGGCGCGCAAGGTCGCGATACGCCGACCGAGCAGAGAAATGCTCGCCGTATCCGAGGGATCGACCTGCTGAGTCTCGAATAGATATGCAACATCGGCTGCCGAAAGGTTGCGATGCAGGACGCCGCGAATTGCTCCTTCAGATGTAGGCCTCCGCAGCAAAGCGGCCAGCACCACGATGAGCGCGAGCGCGAAGACGCCGAGGAAGAGGAAGCCTGCAAGTCTGACAAGTTCCGGGCCCACTCAAAGATGTCCCTTCGCCTTAAGCATTCGCACGTAATCTTCCCGCTCTTTGTGGCAATCCGCCAGACCGAAAAATATCTCCTCTGTTGCTTGAAGATCTCGGATAATGTTATGAAGCACACGCCCATATATATCCTTCTTTCCAAAAGAATAGTGCGTCGCGAACATACGCTTTCCGTCCACCATGACGTACCCACGAACATGATGATCGCATTCAATCTTCTCTATCTGTAGCTTTCTGAAGATCGTTTCCATATCGCGGGATTTGATAGTTCCTCGACCCTTACTCACCGAATACCTCCTTTAGGAATTTACGGAGATTCTGAAGCGCAGGGCCCAAAGTGACCGGGTCGACGTCCCGCAGATCCGAAAGCATGCCCGTCATCAAGACCCCGAGCCTGTCTTCAGCTTCAGTGAGGGTCCCGGCCTCTCCGTAGAGGAAGGGTTGGCCAAACACTTCCACGAACGCGCCACTGTCATCTAATCGATACCAAACAAAGAAGGGCCGCCCAGCCTTGTGAATGCCTTTCGGGCGAGCAAGTTTAACGGTGAAGCCTTCCTTGAGTAAGTCGTTGATCGCCCGCTCGTCCGCCAAGTCGATAACATCGACCGAATAGACGCCCTCGGAGAAGGCGACGTCATGCCCCGGTGCGCCCGCGTCGCTACTGCGCTGTAGCGGCTTGCCGCGTAACTCGTCGCGCGCGACGGTCGCCTGTTCCAGCCACCCTTTGAAGATTTTTCTAATCTCCGCGGGACTCTCACCTCTGCCCATGAATCCATGGAACAAGCCGAGATCTTGCGCTGGCAACTGCGTTTCCTCGAAATGGGCGGAGTATCCCGTGAGCAGCGCAGGATAGCCCGTGCGCCGCAGCCAACGGGCGAAAGATATCCCATCCTTGTTCTCATCCCTTTGCCGGTCACCCGGCCGGGGCAGGTTGATATCGGCTACAATCAAGTCAAAGCGCGGCAAGGCACGAACTGCGCGGATCGCCTCGTCAGACCCCTCTACCGCAACGACGGGTCCTCGGCCGGCCATGTGCTTCAAGAGTTCTGCTTTGGACTGACGATTTGCGGCATTATCTTCTATCAAAAGTACAGATGACAAAATACTCTCCTCCTATTTTTCTATACCTTTACCTAACGCGATACTGAAAGTTAGACCGCGCCGATAGTCCAAGACCTCGATAGAGCCTTCGTGCCGGTCCAAGATACGGCGGCAAAGATACAGGCCAAAACCGCTGCCTTCTTCGCCTTTTGTAGTGACGTCCCTCTGGAATATGATCGAGGCTGGATCCTTGTAGGAGAATTCGTCCATCGCCGAAGCGATCTGGCGCAGCTTGTGTAGGTCGAGACCGCCAGCATTGTCATTGTAACGAAGGTTCACGCGGTCACCCACGATGGTGTCGACGCGGCACTGGATTTGACGACGACCGGAACTGCGGCGATCAAGGTACGCATCGATTGAATTAATAAGCAGGTTCAGAAAGACCTGCTTTAACTGGTCGGGGTAGCAGAGCACTTTGGCATCCTGACCCTCCCAGCTTGCCGAGATGTTTTCCTTGTTGAGCCGGCCTCTCATCATGCTAGCGGCTTCTCGCCAGATCGTTGCAAGGCTTGCACCGACAAGCTCCGTCTTAGGGGGTCGGGTCGCCGCCTTTATGTCATCTAATGACTTGGTGATTGTCAGGACTTGATCTGCCAGCGCGTCCAGGCCGGCAAGGATGTCGTTCCGGACAGCTCCCGGCACTCTTTCTGCAAGGACCTGTAGCGTGGCGATCTTGATGTTTACGGTGTCAATAACGGTCTTGGCGCTGTGCCGGGCAGCCTGAGCAACCTCGATCGCAGTCACGATGGTGGAATTGCGGATGCTGTCGCCAATCTCCGTGCTCTCGGTGGCCGCGCGCCGAAAGTTCTGGATCGCAACACCGGTAGCGTTGGCGAGCACCATGAAGCCGTCGACCTCAAGCGCCGACAGATCGTAAGAGATAGGCAGGCCAAATGAAAGAGTGCCGAAGATGTCAGAACCCACCAGCACCGGGCAAATGACCGCAGTCTCGATGTTCGCCTGCTCCGACCGCTCGAAGAAGCCGTCCCTATCTGCCTGAATACGGGTGAGCACCTGTGGCGCGCGCGTCTCAATCGTCTGCCGGATGCCATCGGCGGGCTCTTCAGCGCGAATGTCCCAGCTCGTGAGAGGGACGTCGCCAGCAAGGCCGTTATTCCATGCAAAGAGCGTACGAAGTTCACTTGTGTCGGAGTCGAGTTCGCGCAAAGCTCCCGCGAACATTCCTGATGACACCTCGGTAATGACCTCAAGTTCGCGGAAAAACGCGGCGTTGGGTTGGAGAAAGTCGATGGGGGTGTGGCTGTTCGCAAGCAGAGTCTGCGTGAAAGCGCGATTATAGAGGAAGCCCAATACAGCCAGGACAGTCGCGGTGTACGCGGTTGTTTGGCCACACACAGGTTTGAGGTCGCTGGAGAGCTTAAGCAGCGCGACGCAAGTTCCGCCGCGCAGCGCGCGGAGCATTGGTCCGGAGAAACTAGCAGTTGATTCGATAGAGTCCGGGAAATCTTCGACAGCCCCGACTCTTAGATAGTTGCAACGTCGACGATCCAGAAAATAGACAGCACTTTCTACGCTGAACCACTCACGAATCGAGGTGATGATCTCCTGCACGCAGCGCCCGCTCTCAGCAGTGGCGGCACAAAACTGTGCGACTCGTGCACCCTCCTCGGCAATCTTAAGTCCGTCCACCGCGGCGCTCCTTCGGGCCAGACAAATCGGGAGCCTTGGAAGAGACATTCAGATCAAGGCCGGGCAGGGCGAGACGGGCGTATGCGAGGCCGCCAAGGCCCAGCCCGACCACAAAGAGGCTTGCGGCGATGATAGTCACGGTCGGCCCGCTGTCGCG
>JANNFM010000443.1:0-11879 GCA_031379795.1 Alphaproteobacteria bacterium | reverse complement strand
AGTCGGATATGACAAAGCCGTGCATCAGGGCGGCAAAGGCCGTTGCTACCGCCAGAAAAGCCGCCAGCGCCGCGCCCTCCCCGGCCCCAGCCAGGGCGGGAGACCGGCGGAAACGTCCTGCCGCGGACAAGATCACCTGGGCGAGCGAAAGCGCCAGCGCCAGGACCAGGGCAAACGCACCGACTTCGGCGATCACGTGGACCCACCGGTCGGTTTTACGGGAGCCGCGGTCGGAGACCCATAGGCAGGCGGCGGCGCACCTTCGCCGCGCCATTCGCCCTGCTCTTTCAGCGCTTCGGCCACTTCCTTGGGCATGTATTTCTCGTCGTGTTTCGCCAGCACGCGAGTCGCCTTGAAGACGCCGTCCGGCTGATATGCGCCCTCGGCGACGATGCCCTGCCCCTCGCGGAACAGGTCGGGCAGGTCGCCCTGATAGACCACGCGATCGGCGGCCAGCTTGTCCTGAACGGTGAATTCCACGCGGCCATCGGCGTGCTTCACCACCGATCCCATGGCGACCAGACCCCCCAGCTGGATCGCGCGACCGGGTTCGGGTTTGGCGGCAGCGGCCTGTCCGGGCGTGTAGAAGAACGAGATCGAATCCCGCATGCCCCATAGGGCCAATCCGGTCGCGACAGCCACCACAGGGGCAATGATCGACAGCAGCAGGAGACGCATGCGCGCTTTGCGGGATTTCGGCAGCAGGTTCATTGCATGGGCTCCGCGCGGGCGGCCTCGTCCAGTTGTTGCAGGACAGGCGGTGCTTTCGAAAAGCGCGCCCGGGCGGTGGCGTAGGTGGCGTCGCGCTGGGCAATGTCACCCAACACCGCGTAGGCGCGCACCAGGCGCACCCAACCCTCGGCGTTGTCCGGGTCAACCTTGAGCTTTGCGGCGAGGCTGTCGACCATCCCCCGGATCATGGCCAGTTGCTGCGGGTCGGCGGTGACCGGGGCGGCCTTGCCTTCGAGGCCCGCCAGCCGCCCCTGAACCTCAGCCCTGCCCTCCACGCCTGGCGGCATATCGGCCAGCAGGCCGCGCAGATCGCTCGCCGCCTCGACGGTCCGACCGGCTTCGGCCTTGGCCTGTGCGATGAAGAAGCGGGCTGCCGGGTCTCCGGGTTCGAGCGCCAGCACACGCGCGAAGGCGACCTGCGCCTCAGCGTCAACCTTGCCTCCAGCCGCCGAGAACGACGCCTGTCCCAGCATGCGCCAGATGTCGGCACGTTCCGGTGCCAGGACGGCGGCGCGGCGCAGGGCCTGAAGGGCGGCAATCGGGTTCTGTGAGGCGTCCTCGGCCAGACCCAGCAACCGATAGCCCTCGGCCTCGTTGGGACGATCCCTTACGGCCTGTCGCAGCACGGCGGCGATCTCTGCCGGGCGCAGTGTCGTGAGATCAGACTTCTGCCAGGCCGCCAGCCGGGTCGCGTACCCCTGGTCAGGTGTTCCGGGTGCGCCGAGCCAGAGATATATCGCCATCGTCAGGGCTGGAACGACAGCTGCGGCCAACAGCACAAGGCCCCGAGCTTTCGAGTCCGTGCCCCACGCCAACGCCGGCGTTTCAGAAGCCACCAGCAGGCGGCGACCCGCTTCTGCATTCGCGCCCTTGCGCTCGGCCTCGCTCATCAGGCCGCGTTCGACCAGGTCATCGATCTCGCTCAGTTGGCGCTGATAGAGAATCCTGGCGGGGTCGACTGCGCCCGTCGCCGCCACGGCGCCGGCCGCGCGAAACAGGATCAGGCTTGCCGCGGCGGCAGCGAGAACTCCGGCTACGACCCAGAAAAGGAACATGGCAGCGCATGTAGCCGAAAGTTCCGGCCCGCGCGAGGGCGACGATCAGTTTTGAGCGCGAGCTGCCGGCGGTGCTGAAAGCGCGATCTGAGCCCGTCGCCTGACGAGATCGCCGGCTTTCTCGCCCGCGACCCGGTCGCTGAAGTTGGCCAGCACCTCCAGAAAAGCGCCGGCGTTGCTCAGGTCGTCGACTTCCCCGCTGCGCACCAGCCCCAGGACGTCCTCGACATGGTTGGCGATAAACTCGCTCAGTTTTTCCAGCAACTTGCTCCGGGCGGTCGAAAAACCCCCGTAGCTTGCCGCTGTCCTCGCCCCTTCCACAAAGGCCAGCAGGGTTGTGGCGCGGTTGACGAGGAGCGGGTCTGGCGGACCATCCAGAAGCGGCACGGTGCGCTGGACGCCGTGCAAACGGGTCGTGTGCAGCGGCAAGGCCTCAAACGTGGCCTTTTCCGCAGCCCGCAGCTGAGTCTCAGCCAGTGACGCCAGGCGCACTCGCTGCTTTTGAGCCCGGTTGCCCCACCCTCGCTTGCGGCTCAGTTCGAAGTTGGTTTCGATTTCGGCGATCTGGTTAACGGCACGCTCGGTCTCGCCAGCAACACTGCGGCCGGCTGCCGCCCCACCGTCGAAGTCAAGGTTATCGATGGAGGTCAGAGCGACTTCGATCTCGTCCATCACGTTGACCACGAAACTGGCGAGCTCGGTGTCGGCCATATAGCGTTCGGTCGGTCGCTCCATCACAGCCGAGATAATCCGCAGCACCATCCAGCGCTGATCCAGCTGGGCGGCCAGCATCTCGAAGAACCGCGGACCGGCGTCTTCGGCAATTTCTACGGCGTCGCTGTACGCCAGGCGTGCAGCCGCAGACGTTTCGCCCCTGGCATGAGTGATCCAGACCGGAAGCTTTTCGGTTGCGCGGCGAACCACCGGAGCGATTTCCAGGCAGTTCACCAGCGCCACCGCGCCACCGGCCCGGCCCTCGTCACAGAGTTTGGCGGCGGTCCGGAAATCGGCGTTGTCGCCCTCACGCAGAGCCTGGGCCGCGGCTGCCGCCAGCTTGTCGTAGCACACTTCCCAGCCTCTCGGCTTTTCGGCCGACGCGCGCACGGCCTGCGCATCACCGACGGCGGCGGCTTGTACGGTCTTGAGTCCGCGCCAGATCAAGGACAGCGCGCGGCTGGGAAAAGTCAGGGCCAGACGGCTGTTTCCCATGCCGATGAACATCGGCACGACTGGCGACAGGACCGCGCCTCGAAAGGCCCGGTCCGCGATCTCGGCCTCCACCAGCTGGCGGACGGAACCCAGAGCGCTGTCAGCCGACGTTTCGGCCAGGGCTTGCTGCAGGCTGGCGACGACCCGGCACGGCGCGGTTTCAACCAGCGTGCGCAATATCGCAGCCTTGTGTGCCGGAAGTACGGCCATAGCTCAGCAATTCCACACCAATGAATTGTGGAACTTGACTTTCGCCGGGTTAAGATTTCGCGAAGCCAGGCCTCTCAGGCGCCGGCCTGAGGCAGGTCGATTTCGACGGCCAGGCCGCCGAGTGGAGACTCACCCAAAGATAGCGAGCCGCGATAGGCCCGCGCCAGTTCATCTATGATCGAAAGTCCGAGGCCGGAGCCGGGCGCGTTCTCGTCCAGACGAGCCCCGCGTCGGATCACCTCCTCGCGTCGCTCGGCGGGCAGTCCGGGACCATCGTCTTCGACGGTCAGTCTCAACCGATCAGGACCTGCCGCAGAGGCGCGGACCCGGACGCGACGCTTGCCCCACTTCCCCGCATTCTCCATCGCGTTTCCGGCGATTTCCAGAAGGTCCTGCCGCTCGCCCTGGAACCAGAGATCGTCAGGGGCGTCCCAGTCAATCTCGATGCCCTTGTCCTGGAAGATGCGTTCCAGAGTGCGGGCCAGCTCATCCAGCACTTCGGCGACGGGGGTTCGTTCCCCGGGACCCTGGGCTCTGGCGGCGGCGCGGGCGCGGCGAAGATGATGATCGACCTGTTGGCGCATCAACTCGGCCTGGCGCGATATGACCTCGGCCAGCGGTCCGGGCCGCTGGCTGGCCTCGGTCATCATCACCGAAATCGGGGTCTTCAGGGCGTGAGCCAGATTACCGACGTGGGTCCGCTGCCGTTCTACGGTCTCCTGATTGTGCAGAACCAGCGCGTTGAGTTCTTCGGCCAGAGGCTCAAGTTCCGTGGGATAGACTTCCTGCACTCGATCGGCCTTGCCTCGACGCACGGCCGCGACTTCACCCTGAAGGCGAAACAGTGGACGTAGGCCTACCCGCACCTGCGCCACGACGGCCGCGATCAGTCCTCCGCCGAGGACAACGAATGACAGGGCCGTCGCGGCGATGAAGTTGCGGACATCGCGATCAATCGGCGCCCGATCCTCTGCGGCCAAAAACACCGATTCGTGGCCGTCGATGGTTGCAATCCGCGCCACACCGCGCAACCGCTCACCAGGTTGCGGTCCGACGGTGTCAAACGCGATCAAACGGCGTGGGTTTTCACGAACCCGTTTCAGAAGGTCCTGCGGCGGGCGAAGTTCCGTGTCCCAAAGCGAGCGGGATCGCGACGCGGCACGGGTCAGCAGGCGACCATCCTTCGTCGGCTCCGCGATCGCCCAGTAGAGGCCAGAGTAGACGCGCAGCGCCCGGGCATCGGTAAAGGCCGGAGCCAGCATCGCCCCGTTCTCATAGGTTGATCCGGCGATCAGATTGTCGACCAGAACGCCAAGGGTCTGGTCGAACCGGCGCAATGCTGCCTGCTGAAACAACAGGGCCAACACGAGCGCTGTGACCACCAGGGCCGCGATACTCCATCCGACGGCCAGGATCACCAGCCGCCGTGCCAGCGACGGTCGGGCCAGAGCCCCTGGCGTCACGTGTCTGCGGCCGAGGCATTCACCTCATCGGCCGGGCAGGTCAGGCGATAGCCCAGCCCGCGCACGGTCTCGATCCGGTCGGCGCCGATTTTCTTGCGGACTCGACCAATGAACACCTCGATCGTGTTGCTATCGCGGTCAAAGTCCTGATCGTAGAGGTGCTCGACCAACTCGGTGCGACTGATCACCCGGCCCTGGTGCATCATCAGATAGTGCAGCAGCCGATATTCCAGCGACGTCAATCGTAGCGGTTCGCCATTGACCGTGGCGCGCGCGGCGCGGGGATCCAGACGCAGACCGCCGATCGACAGGCTTGGCGTCGCGTGGCCCGCCGACCGGCGAAGCAGCGCTCTCAAGCGAGCCAGCAATTCCTCAGTGTGAAACGGCTTGGTCAGATAGTCATCGGCGCCTGCATCGAACCCGGCCACCTTCTCACTCCAGCCGCCCCGAGCCGTCAGGATCAACACCGGGGTCGCCATGTTCTCACGTCGCCAGCGCTCCAGCACGGTGACGCCGTCCACCTTGGGCAGGCCGAGATCGAGGATCACGGCGTCATAAGGTTCGGTCTCACCCAGAAACTGGGCTTCCTCGCCATCGGGCGCGTGATCCACCACATAGCCGGCATCGGCCAACGCCAGCTTCAGCTGTCGTGACAGATCCGGGTCGTCTTCAACAAGCAGGATGCGCAATGGGCGTCCCTTTCCAGGTTTGATGGGAGATATCAGCCACCCTGGCGGCCGATGATTTGTCCCGACTCAGCGTCAACTACGAAGACCACCACCCGGCCGTTCTCCATCTGCCACTGCACATAGTAAGCGGGTCGCCCGCCCGCGTCGCCCAACGTGGTGTTCAGGTGCCGGCCCGGATAACGCGATCCAATCATCTGCAGGACCCGCGAAAGCGGGGCCTGACGGCCCGAGCGAACGCCTTCACGGGCCTGGTCCTGATCTCCGGCGAACCCGCGCAGTCCGCCCTGCGCCTGCGCCACGACCGGCGCCGTCGCGGCGGCGATCAGTATGGCGAGGGCGGCGAAATGCTTCATGACGGGCCTGTTGTGGACCGGCGCGACTGAACCCCGGCTGAACGCGATCTTAAACAAGCCTGCGCCCTCGCCTAGGCCCGTGGTGGATTAGGTGCGGCGGCGAGGCGAATAGGGCCGATCCATGCGCTGTTGCGCTGCGAATGCCTCCAGCGCCGCATCCGGCTCGTCCGGCATTGTGACCACGAGGCGCGCAAACAGGTCGCCTCTGAGGCCCTTGGCATCTACCAGGCCGCGCGCCTTGAGCCGTAGTCGAGTGCCGGTATTGGCGGCCTTGGGCACCGTCAGGGTCACCGGGCCGTCCGGCGTGGGGGCCTCGACCTTGCCGCCCAGCACCGCGTCATAAAAGGTCACCGGCAGGTCCATGATCAGGTCCTCGCCCTCGCGCCGAAAGATGGCGTGCGGCTGGACGGCGATTTCGATGAAGGCGTCGCCCGCGCCGCCTCGCCCTGGTCCGCCCTGGCCTTTGAGGCGCAGCGTCTGGCCATCCTGCGCACCCTTGGGGATCGTCACGTCGATGGTGCGGCCATCCGAGAACGCTATCCGACGCTTGCCGCCCCGGATGGCGTCGACCAGATCGATCTCCAGCCTGGCGCGTACATCTGCGCCGCGCTGGGCGAAGCCACCAAAACCGCCGCCGCCGGGCCCGCCCGGTCGTCCACCGCGCGCGCCGCCGAACATCTCACCTAATATGTCGCCCAGATCCGCGCCTTCGAAGGTCTCGGCCCGCGAGCCGCCGCCCCGCGCGCCGGAGCGGCCGCCCCAAGGGCCCTCCGCCCCGAATCCACCCATCGTCTCCCGGCCATCAGCATCGATGGCGCCGGC
Organism: Alphaproteobacteria bacterium; assembly: GCA_031379795.1. Taxonomy (GTDB): domain Bacteria; phylum Pseudomonadota; class Alphaproteobacteria; order Caulobacterales; family Caulobacteraceae; genus Phenylobacterium. The sequence continues at coordinate 5,346 of JANNFM010000443.1, read as the reverse complement.
GTCAAATTTCTTGCGCTTGTCGACGTCGCCTACGATGTCGAACGCGGCGCTGACCTTCTTGAACCGCTCTTCCGCAGCGGCATTCCCCGGATTGGTGTCAGGATGGTTGGCCTTGGCCAGCTTGTGGAACGCCTTACGGATTTCAGCGGCCGTGGCCGTCCGGGATACGCCCAGCTCCAGATAGGGGTCGCGCGCCAAGCTCGTTCGAATCCTTCGAGGTTCACAGTGTGGGTAGGGGTTCTAGATTGGGTGGACGGTTCCGTCACGCAAGGCGTGATGTGGTATTTTTATCACTATTCAATCGTCGCCCCGCTCGTCCATGAGGTCCCAGGCGGCAAATTCGAGGGCGTCTTCCGCCTCGGCCAGCACCTCTTCGCTGATGGTCTGGCCGCGGACCGAGATACCGGCGCGATGCACGCTCTCCGGATCACCGGATACCAGCGGATGCCAATCCGCCAGATCGCGGCCCTCATGCAGGCGGCGGTAGGCGCAGCTCATCGGCATCCATTCCAGCGCCTGGATATTGTGCGGCGTAAGTTTCACACAATCCGGCACGTGCGCGTGGCGCTCTGAATAGTTCGAGCAGCGGCAGGCATCAGGATCGAACAGTTTGCAGTGAACCCGCGTCGGGATCACGATGCCGGTCGCCTCGTCCTCAAAGCGCACCAGGCAGCACAGGCCACAGCCGTCGCAGAGGCTTTCCCACTCCGGGACCGTCATCTGCGTGAGGGTCTTTCGACGCCAGAATGGTTCGCCCGTCATGGCCGGGGTTTAGTCCGACTGGCCGTCATGATGAAGCGCGAACTTGCTTCGCCAGCCGGACCCTGTAGGACAGCGCGCCGATGAGAGCCCCCATCCTTGCCTTGAAAGAGGTCCGTCTTGCTGACGGGCCGATGATGCTGTTCGACGGCGTGGACCTCGCGCTCGACGCGCGTAACCGCGCCTGTCTGGTAGGCCGCAACGGTGCCGGCAAATCCACCCTGCTGCGGATCCTGTCCGGACAGATCGAGGCAGATGACGGGGACCGTACCGTCACGCCGGGCACAACCGTCGCCTTTGTGCCGCAGGAGCCGGAGATTACCGGCGCCACGGTGCTGGAGCACGCGACGTCAGGCGGGGCGGCAGATTACCTGGCCGAGGCCGCACTGGACGCATTTGGCATCAATCCCCAGAAATCCACACAGGGTCTTTCGGGCGGCGAGACGCGGCGTGCGGCGCTGGCCAAGGCGTTTGCCGAGGACCCGGACGTTATCCTGCTGGACGAGCCCACCAACCACCTGGACATCCTGGCCATAGAGACCCTTGAGGCCCAGATCGGGGCCAGCCGGGCCGCCGCGCTGATCGTCAGTCACGACCGGGCGTTTCTGGAGCGGGTGACGCAACGCTGCTTCTGGCTGGAGCATCGACAGGTGCGGCGGCTGGACGCCGGGTTCGCCGGGTTCGAGGACTGGGTCGAAAAGATCGAGGCCCAGCAGGCCGAGGATGGCCGACGTCTCGACAAGATGCTGCAGCGCGAACAGCACTGGATGGAACGCGGCGTGACTGCGCGTCGCGCCCGCAATGAGGGCCGTCGGCGGCGTCTCGTGGCGCTGCGGGAAGAAAAATCAGAGCGTCAGAAGGAAGTCCGCGGTTCCATACACATGGGCCTGGAAACTTCGGCCCTGTCCGGCAAACGCGTGGTCGAGGCCAAGGCGCTGAACAAGGCGTTCGGCGAGCGCGTGATTCTGAAAGATTTTTCCACCCGCATCCTGCGCGGCGACCGGGTTGCCATCGTCGGGCCGAACGGTGCGGGCAAGACCACACTGGTGAAGCTGTTGCTGGGCGAGATCGCCGTGGACTCCGGCGAGGTCAAGCTCGGCACCAACCTGACCGTGGCCTACATCGACCAGGCCCGCGCGGCGCTGTCGCCCGAGATGACCCTGAAGGATGTGCTGACCCCGCTGGGCGGCGACCAGGTGCTGGTGCGCGGTCTGCCCAAGCACGTCAACGCCTACGCCAAGGATTTCCTGTTTCGCGAGAGCCAGCTGCGTCAACCGGTGAAAAGCCTGTCCGGCGGGGAACGAAACCGCCTGCTGCTGGCCCGCGCGCTGGCCAATCCCGCCAATGTCATGGTGCTGGACGAGCCCACCAACGACCTCGACATGGACACTCTGGACCTGCTGGAAGATCTGCTGGCGGACTATGAGGGCACCCTGATCCTGGTCAGCCACGACCGCGACTTCATCGACCGCCTGGCCACCTCGACCATCGGGCTGGATGGCACCGGTCGCGCGGTGGAGACACCGGGCGGATGGCAGGATTTCATTCGGCAAAATCCCGGGTTCTTCGGGGCGCTGTCAAAGGCCGAGACGGCGAAGTCCACCACGCAGAAGCCCGCGCCGGCAAAAACTGTCGCGAAACTCACCTACAAGGATCAGCGACGGCTGGAGGAACTGGAATCCCTGATCGCCCAGGGCCCGACAGAGATCGCCAAGCTGGAAACCTCGCTCGCTGACCCCGGCCTATATGGTCGCGATCCCGCGACCTTTGACCGCCTCACCAAGGCTTTGGTCGCCAAGCAAGTTCAGGTCGCGGCGGCGGAGGAAGAGTGGCTGTCGCTCGAGGAACGCCGCGAGGCGCTGGCGTCGGCCCGATAGCCTCGATTCCACGTTCCTGTGGACAATGGGAAATGTCGGATTCTTTTGAAGAACTGACTGACAATCCACCATGTTTCCACCGGTTTTCAACCGCCGGTTCACCGCCAGCGGAATCGACTGTCTTGCGCGGATTTTTGATCGGGGGCACCGTTCCCTTGCCGACAGGAACTGCGGCGCGGGCGGACGGAAAAACCGGCAACGGTGGACCTGAAAGCCAAGCGAGTGGAGTGGCGGATTGGAAGGCCAGGAACCGGGGCAACCCGGGACCAACCAGAAGGTCCGGCATCGGCGGTCAGGGAAAACCACGGGGCGACCCGGAACCGAACTGACAGTTGGCCTAGAGGCGCAGGTCCCCCAACGGATCTGTATGAGAGGGCGGAGTTTCGGGCAACCGAAGCGCCGCCCTCTTGCTATGCGGCTCCGTTCAGGGCGGGTGATATTGCGACGAGCGCCTGCTGCGCAGTAGCCTTGGCGATCAGTTCACCGTCGGGTCGCCGAAAATCTGCTTCTACGGAGATGAGCTGCCGGGTCTGGGCGACAATACGGGCCTCGATATCGAGCGAGTGCGCGCGCCCGATCTTGAAGAACTGGATTTGCAGATTGATGGTCCGAAAATGGCGATCATCCGGCACAACAGTCATGCCCGCGAACGCCAGCGCCTGATCTGCAAGAGCGGCAATGTAGCCGCCGAACAGCGAGCCATCACCGTTGAGAATTTCGGGGTCGGGCTGCCATCGTTTGCGCACCCAGCCTGGACCCCATTCGTCCAGCAACCCCATCCTGAGTGTTTTGACCACCGGGGGCGCGTCCACTGTTCCGGATACAATGGCGTCCAGTCGATCGTGTGCCCAGCCCATGAAATCCTCCCGCCCTATTGACCGCACTGATTTTGCGAGCATCACTCAGTTTTGCTACTCGCATGGGAGAAGGGTGGGCCATTGGGAGCGCCAAACATCGCTAAGGGCCAGTTTCGCTTGCCGAAACAGGCACGCGCAAAGGCAACATGCGCAGCTATCCTGGAGGCTGCGGCTCGGATTCTGGAGACCCATGGCGAGGCGCGCCTTAACACCAACTTCATCGCCGAAACGGCGGGTGTGAGCATCGGCACACTCTATCAGTACTTTCCAAACAAAACGGCGATCCTGATCGCCATGGCGAACGCGGAACACCGGGTCTGGCGGCGCAATGCGGCGATCGCTTTGGCCGATGGACTGGAACCAGACCGTGCCAACATTCGAACGCACATTAGAAGCTTCCCCGGCCGTCCCAAGACCCGCAGGGCTGCGGTGAAGGCGTTGCTTGAGGCCGATCCACTTGCGAACTGGAGCGCGCGCAAGTCTGCCCAAAAAGATCTGAACAGTGAGATTGAAGACTTCATCGTGGGACGTGCCGTGATCGGCGTAATACGCGCCGCTGTGTTCGAGGATTGGCCGCACCTTCAAACGCCTGAATTCGAGGATGCGCTTGTGCGATTGGCGAGGACCTTCGGCAACGCATGATCACCCTTGGAACCTCCGTCGCACCGCCCTAACCTCTGGACGGTTCAAGTCGGGAGTTTCCATGAAAGCCTTGCGTACCCTGGCGTTTGCCGCTGCCGCGTTGCTGGCCGCCTGCTCTCCCGGGAAAAAGGACGAGGCCGCCGCCCCATCCGCCAACACACCGGTGACAATCCGCTTCGCGACCGACTGGCGGGCACAGGCCGAGCACGGTGGATTCTATCAGGCGCTGGCATCCGGCGAGTACGCCAAACGCGGGCTGAAGGTCGAGATCGTCCAGGGTGGGCCTGGCGTGAATGTGCCGCAACTCCTGGCGTCCAACGCGGTCGAACTGGGGATGGGCTCCAACAGCTTCATCGTCATGAACCTGGCGCAGGAGGGCGTGCCGGTGAAGGCCGTCGCGGCCTTCATGCAGAAGGATCCCCAGGTGTTGATCGCCCACCCGGACACCGGCGTCGAGAAGATTGCCGATCTGAAAGGCCATCCGATCCTGCTGTCCGACGCCTCGGTCACGGCGTTCTGGGTCTGGCTCAAGGCCAAGTACGGATTCACCGACGATCAGGTGCGGAAATACAACTTCAACTCAGCCCCGTTCCTGTCTGACAAACGCGCTGCCCAGCAGGGCTATGTTACGTCTGAACCCTATACGATCGAGAAGATGGCTGGCCTCAAGACCAGGGTCTTCCTGCTGGCTGACGAGGGCTACCCCGGCTACGCCACCATGGTGCTGGCAACGGATGCGATGATTGCGAAGAACCCGGCGGCGGTGAAGGCGTTCGTCGAGGCCTCGGCCCAGGGCTGGCGTGACTATCTGGCTGGCGACCCGGCCGCAGCGGACGCCCTGATCCGCAAGGACAATCCCGAAATGACCGCCGACGTACTGGTCCAGGCACGCGAGAAACTCCGCAGCTACAAGATCATCGACAGCGCCGAGGGTGCGCCGGTCGGCACCATGACCGACGCGCGCTGGAAGGCGTTCAGCGACATGGCAGTCGCGCAGGGGGTGTATCCCAGGACGCTGGATCCAAAGACCGCCTACACCCTGGCGTTCTCACCCAAGTGATGATCGCCCATTCTTTGCATGGGGCCGCCCCCTCCACCCCCCGCTCTTCGGCGGGTGGTCCCCCTCCCCCGCTTTGCGTGGGAGGCAAGAGGTGAGTGGCGTTGTCTTTGCCTACCCCGTTTACGGGGGAGGGGGACCGCGCCCGCAGGGC
>JANNFM010000621.1:0-16852 GCA_031379795.1 Alphaproteobacteria bacterium | reverse complement strand
GTGGTGACCAGCAGCGGATCGTCATAGCCTGCGGCCTTGAGGTCAAACAGCGCCCCGAACCCGCCCAGCGACGGCTCAGAGCCCGAGCGGCGCGTGGATTTGGCCAGCGGCTTGATGCGCTCGACCAGCTCATTGCCTGCATCAATCGAGACGCCGGCTTGCGCATATGTGAGGCCGTTCGGTCGTTCGGACATTTACCCAGCCTGGACATGACGATAAGGCGACGCACGGAAGCACAGTCCTTGCAGACTCGGCCGCGCGCGGGGCTATAGCTAATTCATGACGCCGATCACAACCACTGCCGATCTCAAAGCCTTCTGCGACAAGATCAAGGGCCAGCCCTTTGTCGCCGTGGACACCGAGTTCATGCGTGAGACCACCTACTGGCCCAAACTGTGTTTGATCCAGGCGGCGGCTCCATCGGCCGAAGCCAACATCGACCCGCTGGCCGAGGGGCTGGACCTGGAGCCCTTCCTCGAGATCATGCGCGACGAGACGATCCTGAAGGTGTTTCACGCCGCCCGGCAGGATGTGGAAATCTTCAACAACCTCAACGCCATGCCCAAGCCGCTGTTCGACACCCAGGTGGCCGGCATGGCCGCCGGGTTCGGCGAACAGATCGCCTACGACGCCCTGGTCCGCCAGATGCTGAAGATAGAGCTGGACAAGAGTTCGCGGTTCACCGACTGGGCGCGCCGGCCCTTGTCCGACAACCAGCTGACCTATGCGCTGGCTGACGTGACGCACCTGGCCGCGCTCTATCCGATGCTTCGTGAGCGGCTGGAAAAGGAAGGCCGGATCGGCTGGGTAACGGACGAGATGAACGATCTGACGTCCCCCGCGCTCTACGATGTCGAGCCGGAGAACGCCTGGAAGCGGCTGCGGCCCCGCAAGAACACCGCCAAATACCTCGCCGTCTATCGCGCGGTCGCCGCCTGGCGCGAACGCACCGCCCAGACCCGCGACCAGCCGCGCGGCCGGATCCTGAAGGACGAGGCGATTGACGAGATCGCCACCCAGGGCCCGACCGATTCCGACGGTCTGGACCGCCTGCGCTCGGTGCCCAAGGGATTTTCGGGCTCGCGGTTCGGTCCGGACCTGATCGCGGCGATCCGCGAGGCCCTGCGTGATCCGGAGGCCTATGCCCCGGTGATCGAAAAGACCCGCCACTCCGCCTCACCGGCGGCCGGCGCCGTCGTCGAGTTGCTGAAGGTGCTGTTGAAGGCGCGGGCCGAGGAATCCGGCGTGGCCTCCAAGCTGATCGCCACGGTCTCCGATCTCGAACAGATCGCCAATGACGACGAGTCGGAGGTCTCCGCGCTCAAGGGCTGGCGTCGTGAGGCGTTCGGCGAGGACGCCCTGCGTCTGAAGCGCGGCGAGCTGGCCCTCGTGCTGGACGGCGCCCGCGTCCGCGTCGTCGAAGTCCGCCGCGCGCCCAAGGCGGCGACCCCGGAATAGCCGACTTCCTGTGTACATCTTTAAGTCGTTGTAATTATTAAGAATATTGGAACTGTATAGCGGTTTCACACAGGCTACGCACTGCCAATCCTGTATAAAGTCTACAGGCCGTACAATCCGGTCGGTTGCCGATCGCCGGACCCTGCGCGAAGGTGATCTTGCCGAGAGGAACTGCGGCGCGGCGGACCGGGCGACCGGGATGCCAAGCGAGCGGTAGGACCTTCTGGTCGAGGACGGTGAGGAGCAATCCGGACCGGACCGATTTGGAGGCGCCACGAAGGTGAGACGAAGCCGAACTGGGCAACCAGTGGAGCGGAGGATCCCTTGGACCACGACGGCTCAGGTCCCCCAACGGATCTGGATGAGAGGGCGGTATGTCGGGCAACCGGTGTGCCGCCCTCTTGCATTTCGGGGCTCAGTTCAGGGCCAGCTTCAGCCGCAGCGCCTGGGCCAGGGTCTGGGCCCGCCTGGCGGTCTGTTCGCCCAGCAGGATATCCTCCCACCCCGCCAGCACGCTCAGCGCCAGCTTGTCGCCACCGATCGACAGGCTGGATTTCTCCAGCAGTCGCGCGTTGCGGCCTGACAGGTCGCAGCCCAGCCGGATCGCGGCCCCCAACGCCTTGGCTCTCTGGCGACGTTCCGGCGACAGGACCCGGCCAACCCGCGTCTCATCCGCCGGGAAGGGGGATGCAGAGTGCCGGGCGAAGGCGACATAGGCCAGGAACACCCGCTCCGGATGGTTCATCCCCGCCAGCGGCGCCCGCAGGACCTGATCGAAGGCGATGTCGGCCCGATGGTCCGGGTGCAGCCGGGCGCCCAGGTCGGCCAGTCGGCAGGCTGCCGCCGTCAGGATCCCATCTCGCCCACCAAACAGCGGCGGCAGCTTCTCAAACGTCGGCTCGATCCAGGCCGCCAGCGCGTGACCAAGCTCCGGCGTGATGCCGTGCTGGGCGGTCAGGGCCTCGCAGCCCTCGATCAGCGGATCCAGGGCCTGCATCTCAGGCGTCATGGCGTCCAGCAGCATGCCCTCGCGCAGACCGTAGGCCGAAAAGATGATCCGCTCGACGCCCAGCCGCTCGATCAACCGGTCCAGCACCAGGGCAGAGTAGGGCAGGGTGTCGAAGCGCTTGCGGGACAGGCCTTCAATGCGCTCCAGCGACGTGCGCGATTGTTGCTGAACGAACCGCAGCAGTTCCAGGGCGTCGGTCTTCGACATTTCATACTGGTGGGCGACGTGCAGGGGGTAGTCGGCCATCTGCATGTGCAGCAGCGCCAGATTGCGCCAGGCCCCGCCCACGGCGTGGAAATCCGGGCTGGCGTAGCGGATGGCGTGGGGCTGCAGGTGATCATCGATGATCCGGCGCGTGCGCTCCGCTTCCAGGGGCTTGGGCGCGCCCAGCGCAAAGGGTCCCAGCGGCAGGGTGGATCCCTCTGTCGCGCCAAGCCCGTTCAGCCGGATCAGCTCCAGGCTTGAGCCGCCCAGATCGCCCGCCACGCCCTTTGCGTCGGGCTGGCCACAGATCACGCCCAACGCGGCGAACCGCGCTTCCTCCGCGCCGCTCAGGATGCGGATTTCCAGGCCGGTCTCCGTCTTCACCCGCGCCAGAAACGCCTTGCCGTCGGCGGCTTCCCGAACCGCAGCGGTCGCGGCGGTCGTCACCTCATCAGCGCGCCAGCCATCCAGAACCGCGCGAAAACGCCTAAGCGCCCCGATGGCGGCTTCGACGCCGTCTGGCGACAGCCGCCGGGAAGTCATGACGTCCTTGCCCAGACCTGCGACAACCTTTTCGTTGTACACGGTCCACAGCGCCCGCCCGTCGATCCGGTAGATCACCAGACGTACCGAGTTGGACCCGACGTCGATGACCGCCGCCTGCCGGCTCTCCGGTCGGATGGACTTATCCCCGAGTGGCCACATTTTCGATCGCGCGCGGCATGTCTTTCACCTTCTGCCCGCGACCGGAGAGGCTGGGATTGGTCATGAAATACTCGTGCGCCGAAAAAGCGTTCGGGTGATCCCAGGCAGGATCACGCCTATAGCGGCCATCGGCGTCCAGGGTCCAGCTTTGGGCTTCGTCTTTCATGTTCGCGACCATGATCTGTTGCAGCACCTGCTGGTGAACGGTCGGATTCTCGATGGGGGTCATGACCTCGACCCGGCGATCCAGATTGCGCGGCATCCAGTCGGCTGACGACATGAACAGGCGCGCATGCTGCGACGGCATCGGGTGCCCGTTGGCGAACGCGACGACCCGCCCATGTTCGAGGTAGCGGCCGACGATGGATTTGACCCGGACGTTTTCTGACAGGCCCGGGACGCCGGGCCGCAGGCAGCAGATGCCGCGGATCACCAGGTCGATGCTGACGCCCGCCCTGCCAGCCGCGTAGAGGCCATCGATGATCTCCGGGTCGACCAGGGAGTTCATCTTCGCCCATATGGCAGCCGGCTTTCCGGCACGGGCGTTTGCAGCTTCCTCGCCGATCATCCGCAACAGATCGCGCTTCATGGTGACCGGTGAGAAAGACAGGCGCTCCAGTCCCACCGGCTGGGCATAGCCCGTGACGAAGTTGAACAGCTTGGCCGAGTCCCTGCCATAGGGCGGCTCGCTCGTGAACAGCGAAAGGTCCGTGTAAATCCGCGCGGTCACCGGGTGATAGTTCCCGGTGCCGAAGTGGCAATAGCTACGCAGCCCTTCACCCTCACGCCGGACCACGGTCGAGAGCTTGGCGTGGGTCTTGTACTCGATGAAGCCATAGACGACGTGAACCCCGGCGCGTTCCAGATCACGTGCCCATTTCAGATTGGCCTCTTCATCGAACCGCGCCTTGATCTCGATGACCGCAGTGACGTTCTTGCCGTTGTCGGCGGCTTCGATCAGGGCCGCGACGATCGGGCTGTCTTTCGAGGTCCGGTAAAGCGTCTGTTTGATGGCCAGCACATTGGGGTCACGGGCTGCCTGCAACAGGAACTGCACCACCACATCGAAGCTTTCGAAGGGGTGGTGGACCAGGATGTCCTTTTCGCGGATCGCCGCAAAACAGTCGCCGCCATGGTCGCGGATGCGTTCGGGGAACCGGGCCTCGAAGGGTTTGAACTTCAGTTCGGCGCGGTCAGCCGGAATGAGTTGCGTCAGTTCGTCCAGGCCCAACAGACCCTGAATCAGGACGATGTCTTCGGGTTTGGCGTGCAGCGCCTGGGATATGAAGGCGCGCAGCTCTTCCGGCATGGCGGATTCGATCTCGACGCGCACGACCGACCCCAGCCGCCGCTGCTTCAGCAGCGCCTCGAACTCGCGGACCAGATCCTCGGCCTCTTCTTCCATCTCGACATCGCTGTCGCGGATGAGACGGAAGACGCCCTGGGCTTCCAGTTCGCACCCCGGGAACAGATGGTCGAGGAACAGCATGACCATGCTTTCCAGCGAAATCATTCGCCGGACGGGCTTGCGCCGAGACCCCTTCGGCGTCGCCAGATCCCAGAATCGCGCGACCTGGGCCGGAAGCGGCGTCAGGGCGTACAACTGCCGGCCATCTGATGAGCTGCGCACCTTCAGAACGAGGGAGAACGCCAGATTTGGAATGAACGGAAAGGGATGGGCCGGATCAATGGCCATCGGTGTGAGCAGCGGGAACAATTCCGACAGGAACCGCGCCTCAAGTTCGGCACGCTCGGCAGCGGTAACCTCACCGGCGGTCACGTACTGCAACCCTTCTTCGGCAAGCTCGCCACAGAGCTCCCGCCACCGGGTCTGCTGATCTGCCATCAGGTCGGCTGCGCCGGCATTGACCCGCACCAGCTGTTCCCCAGGCGTCAGCCCATCCTGACTGAGGACGCGGACACCTTCTCGCACCTGGGCCTTCAGCCCGGCGACGCGGACCATATAGAACTCGTCCAGATTGTTGGCGCTGATCGCCAGAAACCTCAGGCGCTCCAGCAACGGATGGCGCAGGTTCATGCTCTCGGCCAGAACCCGCCGGTTGAAGGCCAGCCAGGAAAGTTCGCGATTGAAAAACCGCGCGGGCGAGGTCGCAAGGGACTCGCACGCCACCGGCGCCACCCCATCGACAGGTGGGTGACTCAGTTGGGCCGTCACCGGAATGGCGCTGTTGGGCATGGTGGGTCTCGAACGCAATCTGATCGTGCGCAATCGTGGTTGCTAATGGTTAAGGTCTTTACTCTGACGGTTCCAGAAAACCTTGCACTGGCGATACGCCTTGACCGCCAGTCTGGCTGCATCAAGCACGGCCGCCTCGTGTTGGGTCATGCGCCCCAGTTCAAGACCGGCCGCAAATGCCAATGGGCCAGAACCGGTCCCGATCGTGCGCGCTGCGATATTTTGAGCGACCGCAATATCGTTCACATCTCCCAGCCGGTCCTGGACAACGCGCAGCCGGGCCATGAAGGCTGCGCGTCGCCTGGGGTGTCTCGCCAGGGCATCGCCAAAGAACGCTGCGGCATAGCGCAGGCTTCTGGCCTGTTTGCGGACGTTGTGCCGGGCTGGCGCGCCGAGACCGGCCAACCCGCGCGACCGATCCAGAAGTCGCCTGTGCCATCGATCCAACAGCGGCGCCGCCAGCGCAGCAACCGGGCCATTTCTCAGGTCCCGGTGGGTCTTGTCATTCATTCGAAGCCACCGACCTGCTTCGATCCATTCTCCCATCGATAGCAGGAGCATGTCGTAACGAGGCGACTGGATCGCTGCCAGCCCTCGCTCATAGGCTTCCGCCTGCGCGACCCTGATGGCCTGAAGAAAGGCGGCCCGTCCCGGACTTTCATCGACATCGTCGGGGCGGTCGGTGTTCTGAAGAAATACATCGAGGTCGCGGGCCTGTGCCAGTTCGCCCGCCAGCCATCCGGTCTCTGTGCGGGCGACCGACAATCCGCCTGGATCGAGGATCACCTTGAAAACCTTCAAGGCGGTCCGAAGGCGGCGTAGGCCCACGCGGATCTGATGCAGAACTTCAGGGTTGTTTGACCGTTGCAGCAATGCCGAATTGCCGGCGATCTGGATCAGACTGTCGCGCGCGACGATCTGGAACGCCTCACCAGCCGTTGTGCCCGGGCCGATGGCCGCACGTCGGGCTTCCAGCGCCGCCGTTCCATCGTGCCCCGCCAGCCGATATCCCCGTTCCGCCTTGCTGGCGAAAGCCAGGGTCATCGCCATCTTGCCCTGCAGGGTGCGCGCCAGCTCAAACAGGATCGAAGGGGGTCCCTTGATCAACTCGAGTTCCAGCTCGGCAACAGGTTCGGTCTTGTCGCCGGCGGAAATCAGGCCCGTGTCCACACTGACCTGAACAACGGCATTGTCCTGCGCCCAGACATACAGCTGTCGTTCAAACGCGACCGCGAAAACGGCTTCAAGTTGCGCGCCGCCGATGACACATTTCGCCGGCGTCGCATCCAGAACCTCCAGATCCAGATGCGCCCCGGCTACCTCCGTTTCCCATTCGTCACGTTCGAACAGGCCGCCGTCCGCTCGGTGCTTCAGCGTTTGCGTATAGACATCGCCGTCCCGACGAACCCGCAGACTAAACCCCGCATCGCGCAGGGCGTGGCTGGCCGTATCGAAATAGACGGCTTGCAGTTGCGAGGTTTGAGTTGCCTGTGTCGGGAAGCTGTCGGCCAGCGACGCGGCGGCGCCAGGTCCGATCTGAAACTTCAGCTCCAACTCTGGCTCGGCCTTGGCCGGGGTCCGCGCGAGCATTGCCAACTCCAGATTTACCCGGGCCCGGTGCGCCACGGGTTGATCCCTGCCGGAAAACGAATCGTTTTGTCTATCGCGCCGGAAAATATGTCTGCCGCTAGAGATCCAGGCTTTGATTTTCGTCAAGAATTTCCCGGGCCAACACGCGCGTGATGGGACGGAAACCGGCGTCGCCCGCTTCGTCCAGACGCCGGACGATTTCCTCGGCATCGGGAATGGAACGGTTCATTCTGGCCAGCAGGTACGGATAGACCTCTTCCGGCGGGCGGATATTGCGGTCCCGGAAGAACTTTCGCAGCACCCCTTCGAGCACCGCGTCATCCGGTGGACCGATCTCGACGACGGGCAGTGCGTTGAGCCGGGACCTCAGATCGGGCAGGGCCGTCGGCCATGACGAGGGTCGGGTTCTTGCCGTCAGCAAGAGGCCGCCTCCGTCCCGTCCGGCGATGTTGATGAGGTGGAACAGGGTCTCGTCGGCGATCCCCCTGTCAGCATTCTCCACCAACACCGGTTGCCCGGTGACCGCGAGGACGCCTGTGGTGAGGTCAGCAAGCGCGCTCGCCTTGGCCGCCAGCGCCCACGCCCTGGCGAGGTGTGACTTTCCAGAGCCCCTCGGCCCAACGAGGGTCATGCAGCCGCCGCGCCAGGTCGGCCACGACTCCACGGCTGCGGCCGCGTCGATGTTGGAGGCGCCACGCACGAACTCATCGAGCGACGCCAGCCGGTCCCGCTCAAGGTTCAGCCGAAGCTGGCGCGCCATGAAAGATGCTTTTCTGTTGAAGCCATGCGGCAGCTTAAGACGCAGCGCCGTGCGGCGCCATGGGCAGCCCTCAGTGGCGCCCGGGTTCCACAGGCTGCGGTCGGGGTGAGTTCGGCAGATCCCGCGCCGCCGCCAGCGTCCATCCATCCGGTCGCAGCAGTTCAATCGGCGAAAAGCGCACCTTGTAATCCATCTTCGCGGATCCCCGTACCCAATAGCCCAGGTACACATAAGCGTGCCGCGACTGACCGGCCTGAACCACATGATCCAGGATCACAAAGGACCCAAGGCTGCGGCGCGTCAGGGCCGGGTCATAGTAACTGTAGACCAGCGACAGGCCATCGCTCATCACGTCAACCAATACGCAGGCCACCAGGTCCCCCGGTCCGCCGTCTTGCGCCTTGACCCGGTATTCGATGACGTGGGTCCGGACGGCTGTGTCCTCGACCATGGCCACGTAGTCGGGCCAGGTCATCTCCGCCATGCCGCCGTCGGCGTGCCGGGCCATCAGATAACGCCGCAGCAGATCGAATTGCTCCATGGTGGCCTCGGCTTCCACCAGGTTGCGTTCGATATCCACGTTTCGCGACAGCACCTTCCGTTCCGAACGCGAGAAGGCATAGTCCGCAATCGGAATTCGCGCGGACACACACGCCGAACAGGCCTCGCAGGCCGGGCGATAGGCGATGTTCTGTGAGCGGCGGAACCCCACCTGGGTCAGGCTGTCGTTGACCGACGCGCCTTCAGACAACGGCAGATGTGCAAACACTTTTCGCTCGAAACGGTCAGGCAGATACGGACAGGCCGACGGCGCGGTCAGGAAGAACCGGATCTGTCGGGTCGGAAAGTGCTGCGTCACGGACCGGGGATCGCTTTCGAAGCTGGGCGTTACCCGGGATTAGGCGTCATGCCGGGCATCTTCGCAAGGCCTCGCTACAGACCCGGGTTCGCCGGAAGCACCGGGGCCTCGCGCAGCAACACGATGGCGATCCGCCGGTTGCCGGGCAGGGTGGGGTCGTCCGGGTACAACGGCTCGGAACTGGCCTTGCCAGACACCTGGTAGACGCGATCCGCATCAACACCTGCGCCCTGCAGCACCTTGCGCGACGCATCGGCGCGGCTGGCGGACAGCTGCCAGTCGGTTTCGGGGCGCGCGCCATTGCCGCTGGCGCTCGTGTGTCCATAGAGGCTGATGCGGTTCGGAAGCTGGTTGATGATCTTCGATATCGCCCGCAACAGCAGCTTGGCCCGCTCGTTTGGCTGAGCGGCGCCCTGGTTGAACATCGAGCGGCCTTCCTGATCGACCAGCTGGATGCGCAGGCCCTCAGGGGTTTCATCGATGATGATATTCTTGGACAGTTCCGCCAGCTCCGGCATGTCCTGCAACGCCTGGCGCAGCGACTGTGCGGCAGAGGCAAACGCCGCCTCCTCGCGCTTTTGCTCGGCCTCTGCGGCGGCTTCCGACGCCAGTTCCGCAGCGCTTTTGGCCTTTCCGCCTTCTTTCGAGTCGCCGTCGTTGGGATTGCGCGATGAGGGCGCGAGTTCCTCGATCACGTCGCTCGAGCCGGCGCTCTTGGCGCCCTCCTTGCCCAGTGCGGTGCCGCCCAGGATTCCGCCCGCGCCGGACGAGGTTTGCGAGACACTGGCCGGGGCGAAATAGTCGGCGACGCCGCGCTTCTGTTCCGGCGAGGTGGTGTTGATCAGCCACATCAGCAGGAAGAACGCCATCATGGCGGTCACGAAGTCGGCGTAGGCGACCTTCCAGGCGCCGCCATGGTGACCATGGCCGGCCTTCTTGATCTTCTTGATGATGATCGGCCGCTCGCCGCTCGCCATGGTTCACCCGACTTAACCGTGTTTAGGCAGGCAAGGTGATCGGGCTACGTTAAGATGGCGTTTCGGAATGTGGGGAGCCAGCGATGATAGTTCTGAAATCTGCCCGCTTGATCCTGCGTGAGGTCGAGCCGGACGATGCGCCTTTCGTGCTGGAACTCCTCAACACAACGGGCTTCATTGCCAATATCGGTGACCGTGGCGTGCGGACCGAAGCTGAGGCGCGGGACTACATCGTCGAACGTGTCCTCGGCAGCTATCAAACCCATGGATTCGGGATGTGGCTGGTTGTGCAGGCCTCGACCGGATTGGCGATGGGTCTGGCCGGGCTGGTGAAACGCGATGGCCTGGATGTCCCTGACGTCGGGTATGCCTTCGTGCCGCGCGCCTGGGGGCAGGGCTTCGCGCAGGAGGCCGCCGCCGCCGTGCTGAAGCATGCAATTGAGGTGATGGGCATTCCGAAACTGGCGGCGATCACCTCGGCGGAGAACTACGCGTCGATGGCGGTTTTGCGAAAGATCGGCTTTACCTATCAGGGCATGATCCAGCTTCCCGGGATCGAACGCGAAAGCACGCATTTTACAGCGCCATGACGACCACAACCCGGACCATTGAAGCCAACGGCTTCCGCTTCGCCGTCGACGAGGCGGGGGAGGGCGATCACCTGGCCCTGTGCCTGCACGGGTTCCCCGAAAGCCGGTTCTCCTGGCGACATCAGATCCCGGTGCTGGCCGACATGGGCTACCGCGTCTGGGCGCCGGATCTGCGCGGCTATGGCGAGACCGAGCCCAAGCCGAAGGCCGTGGCCGCCTATTGCATAGATCGCCTGATGGAAGACGTGGCCGCCCTGATCGACGCCAGTGGCGCCAGGAAGGTCACGCTGATCGGCCACGACTGGGGCGCGGGCCTGGCCTGGACGTTCGCCACAAATCAGGTTCGTCCCCTGGAGCGGCTGGTGATCATGAATGTGCCGCACCCCGCCGTGATGCGGGCGCACCTGGGTCGGTCGTGGGCCCAGCTGAAGAAGAGCTGGTACATGCTGTTCTTCCAGATTCCGGGTTTGCCCGAATGGATAACGACGGCCAACGACGCCCGGGCGGTGCGGCAGGCTTTCCACGGCATGGCCGTCGACAAGACCCACTTTGGCCCTGACGTCCTGGACCGCTATGCCCGCGACGCCCAGCGCCCTGGCGCCATGACCGGCATGATCAACTGGTACCGCGCCGCCCTGCGGGTTCCGGGCAAGATGGCCGGGCCCTGGCCCGTGATCGAGACACCCACCCTGATCGTCTGGGGTGAGGAAGACGCCGCGCTGGGGATCGAACTGCTGGACGGCACCGATGCCTATGTCCGCGACCTGACCCTCGAACGATTGCCAGGGGTTTCCCACTGGGTGCAACAGGAGGCGCCCGACAAGGTCAACGCGATCCTGAAAAAATGGCTGGCAGCGCCGCGGAACTCTGAGGAGACACAGACATGAGCCGACCGACGCGACTTCTGACCGACGGCATCTATTTCGGCGAGGGGCCACGTTGGCACGATGGTCGGCTCTGGTTCAGCGATTTCCATGCCCATGCCGTGAAATCCGTCTCACTGGTCGGCGACATGCGCACCGAGTTCGAGATCGATGACCAGCCTTCGGGCCTGGGCTGGACGCCAGATGGCGCCATGCTCATCGTCTCGATGACCAAACGCCAGGTCCTGCGGCGCACGGCGGACGGCGTCACGAGCCTGCACGCCGACCTCAGCCACATCGCCACGTTCCACTGCAACGACATGGTTGTGGATGCCATAGGCGGCGCCTACGTCGGGAACTTCGGCTTCAATCTGGACGAGGCCATTGCGACACGGGGCATAGAAGCGGTGCTGGCTGACCACCCCACCGCAAAACTGACCTATGTGGCCCCCGACGGATCCGCCCGCGTGGTCGCCGAGGACATGCATTTCCCGAACGGCCCGGTGATCACGCCGGACGGCAAGACTCTGATTCTGGGGGAAACCCTGGGCGGCGTGCTGACGGCGTTCGACATCGCGCCGAACGGCGACCTGTCGAATCGCCGGGTTTGGGCCGCGACCCAGCCCTATGTGCCGGACGGCATCTGCCTGGACGCGGACGGCGCCATCTGGATCGCCAACCCCGTCGGCCCGCAATGCGTGCGGATCGCTAAGGGCGGCGAGGTGCTGGAGGTGATCGACACCGGACAGCCCTGCTACGCCTGCATGCTGGGCGGCGACGACGGCAAGACGCTGTTCATGCTCACGGCTGCGTCGGCCGATCACGAACTGGCGGCGGCCAGCCCGACGGGGAAAATCCTGGTGGCGACGGTGGACAGTCCAAGGGCGGGGCGGCCCTGAAACTTCCCTCTATTTGTTCGTCATCACCCGGCTTGTCCGGGTGACCCATGATCTCCGTGATAAAAGTTTCGCCATGGCCAAGCCGCGCGCATCCCGCGACGTCGGCGATCATGGGTGGCCCGAACAAGTCGGGCCATGACGATTTTGAAGCGCGAAAGGTTTACCCCTACGCCCCCAGCAACCGCGCCGCGCGCGGCGCGAAATAGGTGATCACCCCTGCAGCCCCCGCGCGCTTGAACGCCCCCAGGCTCTCCAGGATCGCGCGTTCCTCGTCCAGCCAGCCGTTTTGCGCCGCCGCCATCAGCATCGCGTACTCGCCCGAGACCTGGAACGCGAAAGTCGGCACGTGGAACGCCTCGACCACCCGCTGGACGATGTCCAGATAGGGCATGCCGGGCTTCACTATCACCATGTCGGCGCCCTCGGCGATATCAAGCGCCACCTCACGCAGCGCCTCGTCAGAGTTGGCCGCGTCCATCTGATAGGTCTTCTTGTCGCCTGGGTTGTCGACCGAGCCCGTGCCCAGTTTTCCCGAACCGATGGCCTCCCGATAGGGACCATAAAACGCCGACGCGTATTTGGCGGCGTAGGACATGATCATCACATCCTGCAGTCCTTCGGCCTCGAGTGCCTTGCGCAGGGCGCCGCAACGCCCATCCATCATGTCGGACGGCGCCAGGATGTCGCAGCCGGCCTTGGCCTGCATGATGCCCTGGGCGACCAGCACGTCGAGGGTCTGGTCGTTGAGGATCCGGCCGTTCTCGATCAGCCCGTCGTGACCGTGGTCGGTGAACGGATCCAGCGCCACGTCGCACATGATGCCCACTTCGGGCGCAGCATCCTTCATGGCCTTTACCGCTGTGGCGACGATGCCGTTGGGGTCGTGGGCCAGGGTGCCGGCTGCGTCCTTTTTGTCGCCGTCGATATGCGGGAAGACGGCGATGGCCGGGATGCCCAGCGCGCGGGCTTCCTTCGCCGCCGCCGCACAATCCTTCACCGACAGGCGACTGACGCCGGGCATGGAGCCCACGGGGATCGTGCCCTCGCCCTCATGCACCACCATCGACCAGATGAGGTCGGCCGGCGTCAGTACGGTCTCGCGCACCAGACGGCGGACCCAGTCGGCTTGCCGCAGGCGGCGCAGACGCAGGGCGGGATAGGCGGCGAGGGGGGCGTGGGTCATGGCGGCGGTTTGAACCCGCAGGCGGCGAGGTGCAAGTCCAGCATCCAATTCGGCTTGCGCGCCGGTAGAGCTCGTCGCACCTGATTTCCGGATCGCCTGACGGAAGCGACGGCTTCTGATTGACATATCGCCCCTCGAGAGCGCCTCCCTGTATCACGTCAGGCCGGAATACATGGCCCGGTCGTAACCCGGCCACGGCGTGGCCTGAGGCGGCATGGGGGTCGTGGCCTATGACGTCGCGACGCAACGCCACCCTCGACGGACTCCGCGGCGTCGCGGCGATGGTCGTTCTGCTTCTTCATCTGGAGCGCCCGGGCCTTCTCATGCCTTTGGCCACGTTCACGGCGGTGGACCTGTTCTTTCTGATCAGCGGGTTTGTGATCGCCCAGGCCTATGAAGGCCGTATCTCCCAGATCGGAATTCCGGCCTTTCTGCGCGCCCGTTTGATCCGCCTCTATCCGATGCTGCTGCTCGGCTTGCTGATCCTTCCCGCATACGCCGTTCTGGTGACCCTTGTGCAACACGGGACGTCTCCCGCCACGCCATGGCAGGTCCTTGGGTCCCTGGGCGCCAGTTTGCTGTTTCTGCCGTCACACCTGCCGCCGTCGAAACTCTGGGACGAGAGCTCGATGTTTCCGCTCAACGCGCCGGTCTGGTCCTTGATGCTCGAAATGGCTGTGAACCTGGCCTATGCGCTTCTTCTGCCCTGGCTTTCGCGCCTCATCCTGGTTTTTATCGTGCTGCTGTCGGGGGTGTTCCTGGTCGTCATTCAGGTTCATCTTGACGGCATCGATCTCGGCTGGAGTTGGCCCGGTCTCTGGTGGGGCGTTCCCCGGGTAACGTTCTCATTTTTTCTAGGCGTGCTGATCTGTCGCCTGAAGATTTCATGGCTCCCGGCGCCGCCGCTGATCGTCCTGGCGGCGGTGCCGGCACTGCTCTTTGCGCCGGCGATCTTCGCGGTTCTGGTGGGCTATCCCCTTGTGTTGATCGCTGCGACATCGGCGAGGCCGTCGAACTCGCCAGGGTCACAGATCATGACGACGATGGGGGCCATGTCCTATCCGCTTTACATGATCCACTTCCCCTTGCTGTACTGGCTCGGGTGGCTGCTGGCTCATCGCCTTCCGGCGTGGGCGAGCCTTCCGGTCAGTTTCGTCCTGATGCTGGTTTGCGCTTTCGCGGCGCTAAAACTATGGGACGAGCCCGCTCGCCGCTGGCTATCGAGACGGACTGCTGTTCCAGCTTCGGATTGACACGCCGCCCACACCGCGCGACTCCGCTTCCATGGAGTTCAACCTCACCGAAGACCAGCGCGCCATCGAGGATGCGGCGCACGCGTTTGCGATGGCCGAACTGGCGCCGCACTCGGCCCGCTGGGACGAGGACAGCCATTTCCCCGTCGACGTGATGCGCAAGGCCGCTGAACTGGGCTTTGCCGGGCTGTAGGTCCGCGAGGACGTGGGCGGCTCGGCGCTCTCGCGCCTCGACGCCTCCATCATCTTCGAGCAACTGTCCTACGGCGACGTCTCGACGGCGGCCTTCATGTCGATCCACAACATGGCGTCGTGGATGATCGACCGGTTCGGGTCGGAGGACCTGCGCCGTCGCTACCTGCCGCGCCTGACGACAATGGAACTGATCGCCTCCTACGCCCTGACCGAGCCCGGCTCAGGGTCGGATGCCGCGGCCATGAAGACCACCGCCCGCAAGGACGGCGACGACTATGTGCTGAACGGCTCCAAAGCCTTCATCTCCGGTGCCGGGACCTCCGATGTCTATCTGGTGATGGCTCGCTCCGGCGGCCCGGGTGCCAAGGGCGTCTCGGCTTTTGTCGTGGAAAACGGCACGCCCGGCCTGTCGTTCGGCGCCCGCGAGAAGAAGATGGGTTGGAATTCCCAGCCGACGGCCCAGGTCAATTTCGACGACTGCCGCGTGCCCGCCGCAAATCGGATCGGCGAGGAGGGCGAGGGGTTCAAGTTCGCCATGGCCGGGCTGGACGGCGGGCGGATCAATATCGCCTCCTGTTCGCTGGGCGGGGCGGGCTTCGCTCTGGATACGGCCAAGACCTACCTCGAGACCCGCAGCCAGTTCGGTCAGGCGCTAAAGGAATTTCAAGGGCTCCAGTGGCGCTTCGCCGACATGGCCACCGAGCTGGACGCCGCCCGCCTGATGGTCCGCCGTGCCGCCCACGCGCTGGACCAGAAGCATCCCAAAGCGACCCAGTATTGCGCTATGGCCAAGCGTTTCGCCACCGATGCCGGCTTCGAGGTCGCCAACCAGGCCCTGCAACTGCACGGCGGCTACGGCTACCTGCGCGACTACCCGCTGGAACGCATCGTCCGCGACCTGCGTGTCCACCAGATCCTCGAAGGTACCAATGAGATCATGCGCGTGATCACGGCGCGGGAGCTGTTTCGATAGAGGGAGTCGTGCTAGTCTGACCACAATGGTCAGACTTGGAGACTGCGATGCGTGAAGTAGGGCTGCTCGAAGCCAAGACGCACTTGTCAGCGCTGGTAGCTGAGGTCGAGCGCGGTGGTGAGACCATTGTCATCACGCGTCACGGCAAGCCCGTCGCTGAGCTGACCCCGTCCGCCCAGGCCAAAGAGGCGCCGGTGCGGCGCCTTAGCGGTCCTGAACTGGCCGAGCGGTTCCGCAAACTGCGGGAACGCATTTCCCGGGAGAGTCCAGAGACTGACAACCTGACATGGGAGGAGATCCGCGACTGGCGGCACGGATGACAGGGGTCGTTCTTGATGCCTCCGCCGCGCTCGCGTTTCTCCTCGCCACCCAGTCTACTCAGGCAGCCGAGACCTTCCTGCTTGGCTCCGCAACCAGAGGATTCCTGGCTCCCGCCATCTTCACGTGGGAGGTCACCAATGTGCTGCAACGCCACAGGACACGAGGCTTGCGGGTTGCGGAATTCGAACAGGCGCTGATCGAACTGGGCAATCTGGAGATTGTGATCGAACCGCCAATGCTGGATGTAGAGGTTCAGGCTCTGGCACGAGAGGCGTTTGCGCTTGAGTTGAGCGTATTCGACACGGCTTATCTCAAGCTCGCGATCGATCGGGATTCGACATTGGCAAGCCGGGATACACGGCTCCTCACGGTCGCCCGCCGTCATGTTCCCTGTATCGATTTGAGATGATTGCCCCAATGACCGACGACCCCGAAGTCCTCACCCGCATCGAAGGCCGTGTCGGTCGGATCACGCTGAACCGCCCTGCCGCGCTTCACGCGCTCACCACCAACATGTGCCGGCTGATGACCGACGCCCTGCTGGCCTGGCGCGACGATCCTGCGGTCGCTCTGGTGATGTTCGACCATTCCGGCGAGCGCGGCTTCTGCGCTGGCGGCGATATCCGCATGCTGGCCGAGAGCGGGGCTGGTGATGGCCGCGAGGCCCGCGAGTTCTTTTTCATCGAGTACCGGCTGAACGACCTGCTGTTCAACTATCCCAAGCCAACCCTGGCCATCATGGACGGCATCACCATGGGTGGCGGGGTGGGCCTGGCCCAGCCGTGCCGTTATCGGGTGGCGACCGAGCGAACAACG
>JANNFM010000381.1:0-4551 GCA_031379795.1 Alphaproteobacteria bacterium | reverse complement strand
TCGGATTCACACATCGCCGAAACGTCAAATATATCAACAGATTGAGTGTGCGCCCTTCTCCCCTTGTGGGAGAAGGTGGCCTGCGCAGCAGGTCGGATGAGGGGTCGATTCCCCTCACAGAATAACACCCTGTTTTACTGGTATAATCGCCGCGCGACCCCTCATCCGAGCCGCTTGCGCGGCCCACCTTCTCCCACAAGGGGCGAAGGAAAAGTACAGCCATATTCGACGTTGTGTGAATGCCGTAGCCTCCAACGGAGGAGGAGAAGAGACTGCAAACCACCGCGTTTGGGGCCTCAGGGCGCCTTGGCGACGCCCTCGCGACGGGGATCGGCGCCGCCGCGCAGGCCCTGAGGCGTCACCTCGACGCCGTGCAGGCCGGACCCTTCGGCCCCGAAGCCACCAGTCATCTTGACGCCCCGCGCCTCGAGGCCCGCGGTCAGCGCCGGGGAGAACTTGGCCGTTTCCGCCGCATAGAAGCTGCCGCCGGCGATCAGATTTGGCAGGGCGATGGCCTCCTGCATCGGCAGTTTCCAGTCCAGCAGGCCGACCAGCGCCTTCAGATTATAGGCGATGATCGAAGGCCCGCCGGGCGATCCAACGGCGGCTACAAACCGGTTCTGCCGGTCCAGCACAATGGCCGGCGCCATCGACGAGCGGGGCCGTTTGCCCGGTCCCACAGCATTGGCCATCGGCGCGCCGTCGCGGTCCATCGGGGTGAACGAGAAGTCGGTCAGCTGGTTGTTCAGGAAGAACCCGCCCACCATCCGGCCGGAGCCGAACACGCTCTCCACCGTCGTGGTCATCGAGACCACGTTGCCCCATTTGTCGACGACCACGAAGTGGGTGGTGCCGGCGGGCTCGCGGGTCTGGTCCGGCGCGCGGACCCCGGCACCCTTGGGCTTGCCGGGCGGCATCGGAGCCGGGTTGGCGTTCTGGCCAATCAGTTTGGCGCGTTCGGCCACATAGGCCGGGTCCAGCAGGCCCTCGACCGGCACATCGACGAAGTCCGGGTCGCCGATGTAGCGGTCGCGGTCGGCATACATCAGCCGGCTGGCCTGGCTGAACAGGTACCAGCCCTCGACATCACCCGGATGCTTGTTGATGGCGGTGGTCTGCAGGATGCCAAGACCCTGGAGCACAGCCGGTCCGCCCGACGGCGCACCCGGCACGCAGACGACATAGGTTCGGTACGGACGGCAAAGGCCGGGTTCGGCCTTGGGCTTGTAGGCCTTCAGATCGGCCAGGGTCAGCGACCCGGGCATGGCGCCCTCGCGCACCTTGGCGACGATGGCCTCGGCGATGGAGCCTTCCAGCAGCGCCTTGGGGCCTTCGGCTGCGATCTTGCGCACCGTGGCGGCATAGGCCGGGTTCTTCAGCACATCGCCGGCCTGGATCTTGGTCCCGTCGGGTTTGGTGAAATAGGCGATGGCGTCCGGGGTTGCGGCCTGTCCTGCCCGGCTGGAAGCGGCGCCGGCGAGGCGCCGGGGGGCCGGGAAGCCGCCGTCGGCCAGCCGCTCGGCCTCGCCGAACAGGTCCTTCCAGGCCAGCTTGCCGTGCTGGCCCTGCGCCAGCGACAGCATGGCCACCGCGCCGGGCACGCCGGTCGAGCGCCCGGTCAGGATCGCAACGCCCTTGTTCAGCGGCTTGCCGTCGGTGCCATAGAACAGCTGCGGACCGGCCGCCATCGGCGCAGTCTCACGGCCATTGTAGGCCGTCACCTTTTTCGTCGCGGCGTCGTAGTAGGTCATGAAGGCCCCGCCACCCAGGCCTGAGCTCTGCGGTTCCACCAGGCCCAGGGTCGCCTGAACGGCCACCGCGGCGTCCACGGCGGTCCCCCCGGCGCGCAGCACCTTCAGGCCCGCTTCCACCGCCATCGGATTGGCCGCCGACACCATGCCGGTGGACTTCACCGGCGGCTTGGCCAGGGCGGGCAGCGCGCACAGCGCGACAGCGACAGTCAGGGATGCAAATGCGGACGCCAGCTTCACGGGTCAGGAAACTCCTTGGAGAGATCACAGGCATCGCGGCCCTGCGGCCACATGGACAAGGATCGCCCGGTCGTGCGAGGTCCCCCTATGGACGGATATAAACCAGGCCCCGGCCTACGCAACCTGATCACCGATGTTCCGGGCCTCAAGGTCGGACAGGCGCAGGATTTGCGCGTTCGCACCGGCGTGACCGTGATCCTGCCTGATGACCGGGCGGTCGCGGCCTGCGACGTGCGTGGCGGTGCGCCCGGCACCCGCGAAACCGACGCCCTGGCCCCCGAAAACCTGGTCGAGGCCATCGACGCCGTCGTCCTCTCCGGCGGCTCGGTCTATGGGCTGGCGGCCGCCGACGGGGTGGTGACCTGGCTGGGCGCGCGGGGACGAGGCTTTGGTCTGGTCGACGGCATTCCGAAGTCGCCGGTGGTGCCGGGGGCCATCCTGTTCGACGTCGCCAACGGCGGCGACAAGGCCTGGGGCGAGGCCCCGCCCTATCGCGACCTGGGCCGCGCCGCCGTCGCCGCCGCCGACCTGGACTTTGCGCTGGGCACCACCGGGGCTGGCTACGGTGCCATGGCCGGGGGCCTCAAGGGCGGCACGGGCTCGGCCTCTGTCGTTACGACCGACGGCTTCACGGTGGGCGCTGTCGTCGCCGTCAACAGCTGGGGCTCGGTGATCGCGCCCGGCGGACGCACCTTCTGGGCCGCACCGTTCGAGCTCGACGGTGAGTTCGGCGGTCTGGGTCCTTCGGGACTGACCGCCGCGCCCGACCAGTGGGGCTCGGCCAAGCGTCCCACGGAAACTCGCAACACCACCATCGCCTGCGTCGCCACCGACGCCATCCTGACCCCCGCCCAGGCCAAACGCTTTGCCGTCATGGCCCAGGACGGCCTGGCCCGCGCTATCCGCCCCGTGCACGCACCCTTCGACGGCGACGTGGTCTTTGCCCTCAGCACCGGTCGCAAGCCGTTGGGCGACCAGCCGGACTATATGATCGCCCGCCTGGGGGCGCTGGCCGCTGACACCCTGGCCCGCGCCGTGGCGCGCGGCGTCTATGCGGCGACGCCCTGGCCGGGCACGGAGATTCCGTGCTGGCGGGACCTTCCGGGCTAACCCCGGCCCTGATATCGTTCGCGGCAAGGTTCCGTTTCAGGAGTTTCAGGTCATGGGTCTGGTTCGCAAATTCGCGCTGCTCGCCGGCGTTGCTGCCACGGCCACCGTGACCGGGGCAACGGCCCAGACCGGCCAGAAGGTCACCGGCCCCGTCGCCACCTACTGGATGAGCGCCCAGACCCAGACCGGGTTTGGCCTGCCCACCGGTGGCGGCAATCCCAACCCGATGGCGATCATGCGCCAGATGATGGGCGGCGGACAGGGCGAGGCCAACAAGTCGCTGACCCTGCAACTGGGCTCAAGCCAGACCAACGCCGCCCCCGCCGCCGACCACCTGCCGCCCCAGGGCCTGCAGACCGGAGCCAGCCTGCCATTGATCACGCCCAAACTGGCCCCGCGCGAGCCCACAGAACCCGGCCAGATCCCGCGCGATTTCCAGAGGCCGAAGGGTCGGATGCTGATTTTCTGGGGCTGCGGCGAACACACCAAGCCCGGCCAACCGGTGGTGATCGATTTCGCCAAGCTGGCCGCTGGTCAGGTTCCGGCCGGCCTCGCGGCGATGAACGGCATGGCCTTTCGCAACATGTCGCCGCCGTCGGTCTCGAAAAACCGCACCTATGGCGAATGGCCCAACGAAAAGACCCGCACGACCGTCCCGTCTCAAGGCTCGCTGGTCGGCGAGCACACCGTGCGCGGCAACTATAGCCCGCAGATCAATTTCACCCTGGAGGAGGACCAGGATTTCCTGGGCGCCCTCAACCTGACCACCAACGCCAAGGCGCCCGGCGGCTGGGCGAACCTGGGTTGGAACCTCGTGGGCAACGCCCAGGCCTATTTCGCGACCGCCATTGGCGCAGGTGGGAACGGCGACGACGTGACCATGGTGATGTGGACGTCGTCCGAGACCCAGACCGCCGCCTTCGTCATGCCCGACTATCTGTCCGGTCCTGAAATCGCCCGGCTGGTCGCAGCGAAGGCCTTGATGGGCCCCGCGACCCGCGCCTGCATCGTGCCCAAGGAGGTGGTCGACGCCGCGCCGCAGGCGATGCTCCAGCTGGCGGCGTTCGGTGGCGAGGCCAACTTCGTCTATCCGCCACGCCCGGCCAATCCCAAGGTGGCGTGGAATCAGGAATGGGCGGTCAAGGTCCGCTACCGCTCCGCCACGGGCGGCCTGCTGGGCATGAACATGGCCGAGATGATGGGCGGCGGCGGCCGTCCGTCGCGCAGCGCCCCGTCCCAGCCGGGCCAGCCGCAGAAACCCGCCAAACCGCCCAGCGCCGGCGACATCCTGAAGAAGGGCATCCTGGGCGGCCTGCCGTTCCCGCGCTGAGGCCTGAAATTTCCCGTGGCCGGGGCCTTGCGCTCCGCGCCGCCCGCGACTAGGTTCCGCGCCCTTGCCGTAAGGCACTGCGCGCCCGTAGCTCAGCTGGATAGAGCATCAGACTACGAA
>JANNFM010000369.1:0-3981 GCA_031379795.1 Alphaproteobacteria bacterium | reverse complement strand
ACATCGCGTGCGGCAAATTCGGCAAAACCACCCCAGCCGCAGCCGATCTCCAGGACGTGGTGATCAGCTCTCAAGTCCATGGTTTGGGCCAGCGTGCGGTACTTGCGCTCCTGGGCTAGCGGCAACGGCTCGCCGGGGCGTGCAAAGCGGGCCGCTGAATAGGTCATCGAGGTGTCGAGCCAGCGGGAATAAAATGCGTTGCCCAGGTCGTAGTGGGCGTGAATGTTGCGCTTTGATCCGCCGCGACTGTTGCCCTTCAGAGCATGGCCGACCAGGTTGATTGCGGTCATCACCGGATTGCCGAATGACACCCCGTCGAACTTGGCGAAATTGGCGGCCAGCACCTCGAGGGCCCGCGACAGGTCCGGTGTATCCCATTCGCCGGCCATATAGCCTTCGCCGAAACCGATGGTCCCAGTGCCCATGACGCGGTTGATGAAACGATAGTCGCGGATAATGAGGCGCGCCTCGGGTCCGTCGACGGCGCCTTGCAGGCGCATCTCCCGACCGTCAGGCAGGACGATGGTCAGGGTTCCGATGCACCAGTTCTTCGAAATAACCCGGGCTGCGAACCGGAACGTCGCCGGCGCGCCGCTCAGGTCCGGCAATTGCGAGCCCACGCTCATACACACTCTCCCAGACGCACGCGCAGGATAGCACTCAAGGCGGAACGGCCTATCGACTGCTCCTTCAGTACGGTCAAGACCTCGTATGAGAGGCGCCGACACGGCGAATAGTCTTGAGAACCCCCGCAGAGCGGGTCAAACAGCCTCATTCTCGACCCCGGAAACGCCATGGCCGTCCTGACGCTCAAAAACTGGAACCTCTCGATCGGCGATGATGAGCCCCTGGTTGTGATTGCGGGGTTGAACGTGCTGGAGGGCCTGGATCTTGCGTTGGACGTTGGCCAGCAACTCAAGGCAACGTGCGCGGAACTCGCTCTGCCGTTCGTGTTCAAGGCCAGTTTCGATAAGGCCAATCGATCCTCAATTCACAGCTACCGGGGTCCCGGGCTTGACGCCGGATTGAGGATGCTGGCCGCCGTGAAGGCGGAACTGAACGTTCCGATCTGCACGGATCTGCATGAGATCGGCCAGGCTGAGTCCGTCGCGGCGGTCGCTGATCTTGTCCAAATTCCAGCCTTCCTGTGCCGACAAACTGATCTAGTGGTGGCGACCGCGCGAGCGACCGCCTCCGCCGGAGGGCTGCTGCACGTCAAAAAGGGTCAGTTTCTGGCGCCGAGGGACACCCGCAGCATCATAGACAAGATCCGCGAGGCGGTGCCGGGGGACCATACGATCCTTTGCGAGCGCGGGGTGTCGTTTGGCTACAACAATCTGATTGTTGACATGCTGGGGATCGAGCAGATGAAAGATCTGGGCGTTCCCGTGACCATCGACGCCACCCATGCCGTGCAACTGCCCGGGGCCGATCCGCGCGGGAATGTTGCGGCAACCGGCGGGCGACGCGAAGGCGTGCCGGTGATTGCCCGCGCCGCCGTGGCTGCCGGGGCGAACGGAGTCTTTCTCGAATTCCACCCGGATCCTGACAACGCGCTCTGTGATGGACCCAGCGCGTTGCCGCTCACGGCAGCCGCAAGCCTGCTTCGACAGTTGAAAGCCGTTCACGAAGCCGTCCACACCGCTTGACCGACCCCCCGGCGCGACGCACAGGCTAACGGCATGGATCTGGCTGCCCTTCAGCACCTCCTGGGCGAGGTTCCCGGCAAGCGTGTCGCCTGCATCGGCGACCTGATGATTGATCGCTTCGTCTATGGCGGTGTAAGCCGGGTGTCGCCTGAAGCCCCCATCCCGGTCCTGGTCCGATCGCATGAGCTCAAGATGCTGGGCGGCGTCGGCAATGTCGCCCGGAACATCGCCGCCCTTGGCGGCCAGGTCGCGCTGGTAGGGCTGGTTGGCAGTGACACGGAAGCCAACGAGGCGTCCCGGCTGGTGGGCGAAGAAGCTCCAGCCATAGAGGGTTATCTGGTCACTGACCCTGACCGGCCCACAACCCGGAAAACCCGGTTCGTCTCTGGCGGGCAGCAACTCCTGCGCGTCGACCTTGAGGAAAGCCGCGCGGTCACCGGAGCGGTTGAACAGCGCCTGATCCGCACACTAAGGGACGCGGCGCGGGGCGCTGGCGTCATCCTGCTGTCGGACTATGGCAAGGGTGTCATCACCGATGCCGTGATTGCTGCCGCGCGAGAGACCGCCGCCGAGACCGGCGCCAGGGTCATCGTGGATTCCAAGGCCCGGTCCTTCGCCCGCTATGGCGATATAGATCTGGTGAAACCAAATGCGGCCGAACTTGGCTATGCGACCGAACTAAGGACGGAGACGGACGCCGAAATCGAGGCCGCCATCGGTCGGGCTCTGGAGCTGTGGTCGGCGAAAGGTGTCCTCGTCACGCGGGCGTCCAAAGGCGTGTCCCTGGGCCTGCGCGGGCAACCTGTCCGCCACTTCCCAACCACCCCGCGCGAAGTTTTCGACGCGTCAGGCGCCGGGGATACAGCCCTGGCAGCCATTGGCCTGGGGCTGGCCACCGGCGCGACGATAGAAGCCGCCATCGCGTTTGCCCAACTGGCGTCAGGCGTTGCTGTCAGCAAGGCCGGAACTGCGACGGTTTCGCCGGATGAGCTGATGGAGGCGGTGTTTTCTGCGCACACCGCCCAAGCCGACGGCAAGGTCGCGACGCCGCGCAGGATGGTCGAGGAGGTCGCCCGCTGGCGGGCCCAGGGCCTGCGTGTCGGCTTCACCAACGGCTGTTTCGACATCCTGCACAAGGGCCACGTGGCCTATCTGGCCCAGGCGCGCTCCTGGTGCGACCGGTTGATTGTCGGCGTGAATTCCGACGCCTCGGTCCGGGCGCTGAAAGGCGAGGGGCGACCGGTCAACGATCTGGAGTCGCGCGCTTTGGTGCTGGCCGGTCTGCGCAGCGTTGACCTCGTCGCACCCTTCGACGATTCGACCCCGATCCGGCTGATCGAGGCGGCCCGACCGGATGTGTTGATCAAGGGCGCGGATTACGCCGAAGACCAGGTGGTCGGCGGCGATCTGGTGAAAGCCTGGGGCGGTGAGGTCAGGCTGGCAGAGATCATCGAGGGCTATTCGACCTCCGCCGCTATTGCCCGGGTTTCGCAGAAGGACGCCGGGACATGACCCGCAAGATCGTGTTTGTGACCGGCGGGGCTGGCTTTATCGGCTCGAACATCGTCGCCCGGCTGGCCGAGGATCATGATCTCGACGTCGTGGTTTGCGACCGGCTGCGCGAGGCTGACCTCGGCAAATGGCGCAATATCGCCAAGCACCCGATCGGCGACTTTGTCGCGCCGGAGCAAATGTTCGACTGGCTGGAAAAGCGCTGGCGCGAGGTCGAGCTGGTCGTCCACATGGCGGCGGTCTCATCAACGACCGAACCCGACGCGGACAAGATCGTCCATTCCAACTTCACGCTCAGCCGCGATCTGTTCAGATGGTGTGCCGACCACCAAAGGCGCTTTGTCTATGCGTCGTCTGCGGCAACCTATGGGGCCGGTGAGCACGGGTTCGACGACGACAACCGCTATGAGGCTCTGGCACGTCTGCGGCCCCTGAATACCTATGGCTGGTCGAAGGCCCTGTTCGACTTGTTCGCCGCGCGTCAAGCGACCCGGGATTATGCACCCCCGCAGTGGGTGGGTCTGAAGTTCTTCAACGTCTACGGACCCAATGAAGAGCACAAACACGCTATGAAGTCGGTGGCGTCCCAGATCTGGCCAAAGGTCCACGACGGCCAGACGGTGCAACTGTTCAAGAGTTACCGTCCGGAGGTGCCCGACGGCGGTCAACTGCGCGACTTCGTCTACGTGCGGGACGTGGCGGAGGTGATCCGCTGGCTGCTGGACAACCCGCAGGTCAACGGCATCTACAACCTGGGGTCCGGCCGCGCGCGCAGCTTCGAAGACATGGCGCAGCAGGTGTTCAGGTCTGCGGGGAAGCC
>JANNFM010000349.1:0-6977 GCA_031379795.1 Alphaproteobacteria bacterium | reverse complement strand
TTGCTGATCGCGCGCTCCCGGGTGTTTGAACCACTCGGCTTGGCTAGTAGTCCATGGCGGTCGGAGCCCGAGAGCGCAGCGTACTCGGCCGGCGTTTTCCAACTCAACGGGGCCGAGGTCCGCTATCGCGACGCTCGATCGACGCCAAAGAAGGCAGGACAGTTCGTCACGCTCTGGCTGCGCAGCCCGGCTGGCCCGATCCGGCCGTTCGATCTGACCGATCCCGTATCGCTATTCATCGTCGGCGTTCGTGCCGAGAGCGACTTCGGACAGTTCGTCTTCCCAAAACGCGTGCTGCAACGAGAGAGCGTGGTGTCGGTCGGCGGCGTTGGCGGCAAACGCGCCACTCGGGTCTATCCGCCGTGGGACGTGGCTCCAAATCGCCAGGCAGAGCGGTCGCAGGCCTGGCAGGGTAGGTATTTTCTGGATCTGGCTCCCGGGGCCGTCGATCTCGCCAGGGCCAGGAACCTCTACGCTTCAATTTCCGATAATATTCCTTAGGCGCATTGTAGACGTTAGATGCAGGCTGCTGATACAGGTCCAGTTCCCCGATCCTCCAACCCACGAACTGCGTCTGAGGATTAGTGTTCGCGGTCTCGGCAAATTCAAACTCGGGTTGCAGGCGCAGAACTACATCGCCGACTCAAGACCCAGATGCTGCACGAACGGTTCGAAATCTCGGTCGCTGAAGAGTAACGCGTGGCCGTCTTCGATGCAGCGCGTGGCAATCAGGGTGTCGATCGTCTTGCGAATGGTCACGCCTCGGGCGCGCAGAGTCCGGAAATTTCGCGCCGCCTGGACCGCGATCCTGGACCCTCCGATATCAATCACAGTCAAGTCAGTCATGGCACGAAGCGCTTGATTGAACGCCCGTTCGCTGGCGAAGCCCTGCAGCACTTCCGCGATGATTACATCTCCGACAGCTAAGGGCTCGCGATCCAGCAACGCGTCCAAGCGCTCTGATTGAGGTGTTGATGTGCCCCGAAAATAGTCAATCCAGACGCTGGAATCGACGAGGATCATGCGTCAGCGCGCATGGCATCCAGATCGCCTTCCCAATCCAGCTTTCCGCGAAGGTCGCGGGTGGCCGCCTGTTGGCGCAGACGCAGCAAGGTGCGAAGTCCCAGTTCAACCGCCTCGCGCTTGGTCTTGAGACCGGTAACCTTCAGGGTTTCCGACATCAGCGTATCGTCAATCACTATGTTCGTGCGCATGATGTGTACCCGAAATGCATATTGTACACATAGACGATTACAGCCCTGACGACAAGTCTCAGAAATCCGCTCACGCCCTTGTGCCGCGACGTGACGGTCGCCAACTCCTAAGGTGTCGACCGCAAACCTGGAGCCTTCCCGTGCGTATCCTCGCCCTTTCCGCGGCCGCCTTGCTGGCCAGCGCCACGGCTGCGCTCGCAGCACCCGCCTCTGTCACAGTGTCGGTCGCGCCGGAGCTGCAGAAAACCTTCGACAAGACCTATGGCGTCCGTGAGGCCGAGCGGCTGACGGCGGACCTGCAGGCCACCGTCGAGAAGACGCTGGCCCGGTCAGGTGCCCACGACGGCGCGCGGATCGAACTCACCCTGACCGACGTGAAACCCAATCGACCGACATTCAAACAGCTGAGCGACAAACCCGGGCTGTCAATGCAGAGTTTCGGCGTTGGCGGGGCGGCGATCAGCGGCAAGATCGTGGCGGCTGACGGCACCGAAAAACCCCTCTCCTATCATTGGTACGAGACTGATATCCGCGAGGCGTCCTACAACTGGGTCTGGTCAGATGCCGAATGGACCTTTGACCGGTTTGCCCGGAAGCTGGCCCGGAATGGCACGGTCGTCGCCCAGCGATAGCTTGCCTGGAGGCACGGCGCGCGGTCTGATCGCTGTGCCCCATTTTGCCTGAGTCTCCTCACATGACCCGCCCGCCGCCGCCCGCCGATATGCCGCCCATGGCGCGCCTGCTGGCGATCATGTCGCGACTGCGCGACCGAGATGACGGCTGTCCCTGGGACCTGGAGCAGACCTTTGCCACCATCGCACCCTACACGGTCGAGGAGGCCTATGAGGTCGCCGACGCCGTCGAGCGGAACAATCTTGTCGACCTGAAAGACGAGTTGGGAGACCTGTTGCTGCAGGTGGTCTTCCACGCTCGCATGGCCGAGGAACAGGGCGCATTCAACTTCGAGGATGTGGCCCGCGCGATCAATGACAAGATGGTGCGGCGGCACCCGCATGTGTTCGCCGACGAGACATATGCGTCGCTGGCCGATCAGAAGGACGGCTGGGAGACGCTGAAGGCTGCCGAGCGCGCAGCGAAGACCAGCGGCGCAGGTAGCCTGCTGGATGATGTGCCGGTCGGCCTGCCCGGCCTGACTCGTGCCGTGAAACTGTCCAGGCGCGCAGCGTCGGTGGGGTTTGTGTGGCCGACGGTGCAGGATGTCGTGGCCAAACTACACGAGGAGGTGGGCGAGTTATTGGTAGAGGTAGAAGCCGGCGACGTGGTCAAGGCCCGCGATGAACTGGGCGACGTGCTGTTCGTAGCGGCGAACCTGGCCCGCACGCTGGACATCGATCCCGAAGACGCCGTTCGCTCCACCAACGCCAAGTTTGTCCGGCGGTTTCAGTATGTGGAAGCGCGGCTGGCGGAACGGGGAAAGACGCCGGACCAGTCGGATCTGGCCGAGATGGACGCGCTCTGGGATCAAGCCAAGGCGGCTGAACGAGCCTGACGCTCAGTGCGCCCGCATCTCGGCTTGCGGGAACATCTGTTCGAACTGACCCATGGCCTGCGGTGACAGGCTGACCGCCAGGCGGACCGAGCCATCCTTGCCGTCGTTGCGCTCCAGCACCCGGCCATTTCGGTAGAGCCAGGCGATAGCGGCCCCCTCCCCGGCTGGTGCGTAGATGTCCACGGGCGGTGCCTCATCCACCAGGGTCGCAACGGTGGCGAGCAGCGCCTCGCAGCCCTGTCCGGTCACTGACGACACCAGCACTGCCGGCGGGTCAGCGCGGCGGGCATCGTGGATCAGGTCGGGCAACGCGTCAGCTGGCAAAAGGTCGGCCTTGTTCCAGACCTCCAGGATCCGGCGTTCGGCCATATCGACCCCCAGCCGCAACAACACCTTGCGGACGTCGTCAGCCTGGGCGGTGCTCTCGGCGCTGGCGATATCGCGCACGTGCAGGACGACGTCGGCCTCCTTGACCTCCTCCAGCGTGGCGCGAAACGCCTCCACCAGTTCGTGCGGCAGGTCGGAGATGAAACCCACGGTGTCTGACAGGATCGCGGGGCGGCCGTCGGGCAGTTTCAGGGTCCGCAGGGTCGGGTCGAGCGTCGCAAATAGCATGTCCTCAGCCACGACATCGGCGTTGGTCAGGCGATTGAACAGGGTCGATTTGCCAGCGTTGGTGTAGCCGACCAGGGCAACCGTCGGGAACGGCACCCGCTTTCGCGCCGATCGCTGCAGGGTGCGGGTACGACGGACCTCGATCATCTCGAGTTTCAGTTTGCGAATCTTGTCGGCGATGAGGCGGCGATCGGTCTCGATCTGGGTCTCACCCGGGCCGCCCATGACACCCATGCCACCGCGCTGTCGCTCCAGGTGAGTCCAGGTGCGGACAAGGCGGGATTTCTCATAGCTTAGACGGGCCAACTCCACCTGCAGCCGACCTTCCCGCGTGCGAGCGCGCCGGGCGAAGATTTCCAGGATCAGGCCCGTGCGGTCCATCACCTTGGCCTGCCAGGCTTTTTCGAGATTGCGCTGCTGCACGGGCGTGAGCGCATCGTCGATGATCACCACCTGGCAATCGAGGTCTTCGACCAGAGCGCCGATCTCCTCAACCTTGCCTTTTCCGAACAGGGTGGCTGGCGTCAGCTTGCGAAGGTTGACGGCCAGGGTCTCGCGCACCTCAAGGTCGAGGGCTAGCGCAAGGCCAGCAGCCTCTTCAAGGCGGGCTGCAGGCAGGCGCGCGTCTCCGCGGCCGTCCCGGTCGGGATGGATCACGAGGGCACCCTGGACAGGCGCCTCACGGTCTACAGATTTTGAATGACTCAATCGGCCTCGTCGTCCGCCGGCTCGTACAGCTGCACGGGTTGCGACGGCATGATGGTGGAAATGGCGTGCTTGTAGACCAATTGGGACTGGCCGTCTCTGCGCAGCAGGACACAGAAATTGTCGAACCAGCTGACAACACCCTGAAGCTTGACCCCGTTCACCAGGAAGATGGTCAAAGGTGTTTTGGTTTTGCGAACGCTGTTCAGGAACGTGTCCTGCAGGTTTTGCTTTTTCTCGCTCATTGGCTTTCCGCCTATTTTTGATCGGGCGGAAGATCCGCCCACACACAGGATCACGCTAAGCCGCAAACTGCGACGGTTGCAACTGCAAGCCAGCGGTTAGATCGCCGTTGCCTTTGCATGCTCGATATAGAGCGACCGAAGGCGCGCCGCCACCGGTCCGGGCTGACCTGAACCCACGGGCTTGCCGTCTACCAACACCACGGGCAGCACCAGGGTTCCCGCGCCAGTGATGAACGCCTCACGCGCAGAGACAGCTTCCGCGGGGGTAAAGGGGCGCTCTTCCACCTTGAAACCTGCCTTGCGGGCGACATCCAGCAGGGACAGCCGCGTCACGCCGCGCAGGATGTTGGCGTTGGTATCGCGGGTGCGCAGATTTCCGTCACCATCCACGATCCAGGCATTGGACGAGGCCCCCTCGGTAACCAGGCCCAGTTCATCCACGAACCACGCCTCGACGGCGCCGACCTCGCGGGCCTTCTGTTTCGCAAGGGCGTTGGGTAGCAGGCCGACGGTCTTGATGTCGCAGCGGCCCCAGCGGTTTTCCGGCGTGGTGACCACGGCCACGCCCTTGCGGGCCCGGGCTTCAGAAGCCTCGCGGTCTACGCGACTGACGGTGATGACGATGGAAGGCGGTGTGCCTTCTGGGGGAAAGGCATGGTCGCGCGTTGCGACGCCGCGGCTGACCTGCAAATAGACCATGCCCTCGCGGATGTGGTTGCGGCGCACGGTCTCCTTCAGGATCACGGTCAGGGCCTTGCGGCCCATGGGCATGGGAATCCGCAGTTCACCCAGGCTTCGTTCCAGGCGGGCGAAGTGGCCGTCCGGGTCGCCCAGCTTGCCGTCGAACAGAGCCCAGACCTCATAAACCGCGTCGGCCAGCTGATAGCCCCGGTCCTCGATATGGACCACAGCCTCGGCCTTGCGCACGAAGCGGCCGTTCACATAGGCGACGCGGGACATACGTCAGGCCTCCTCAGGCTCAACGCCGCGCGCCCCTGAGAGGCCCAACGACTTCAGCTTGCGGTGCAAGGCCGAGCGCTCCATGCCAATGAACCCGGCGGTCCGCGAAATATTGCCGGAGAACCGCAGCATCTGGGCTGTCAGATAGTCGCGCTCGAAGACCTCGCGCGCCTCGCGAAGAGGCAGGGCGATGATCCGTTCCGCGCCCATCGAACTCGCATTGTCATTCACCGAGGCCTCGGGCGGAAGCATATCCGCGGTGATCGGGTCAGAGGGCGCGCCAGTCGCCAGGATCAACATGCGCTCCACATTGTTTCGCAGCTGGCGCAGGTTTCCCGGCCAGGCGCGGACCTGCAGCATGGCCAACGCATCATCCGACAGCCGGCGACGGGGCATGCCCGAGGCTTCGCAGATGCGGTCGATGAAATCTTCGATGAGTTCCGGGATGTCTTCGCGCCGTTCGGACAGGCCCGGCACGTTGACTGGAACCACGTTCAGGCGATGGAACAAATCCTCACGGAAATGCCCGGCCGCGATCTCTTCGCGCAGATCCTTTGAGGTTGACGAGATCACCCGAACGTCGACCTGAACATCGGCGTCACCGCCAACGCGGCGGAACCGCTGCTCGACCAGAACGCGCAGGATGCGCCCTTGCGTCTCGCGCGGCATGTCCGCGGCTTCATCCAGATAGAGCGTGCCGCCGTGGGCCCGTTCAAAGACGCCGATCTTGGCCGAACGTGTGCTCGTACCCTCCTCGCCGAACAGTTCGACGTCCATGCGCTCAGGCGTCATGCCGGCAGCACTGATGGGCACGAATTCATTGCGCGACCGTGGGCTCGCCGCATGGATGAGGCGCGCCACGGTCTCCTTGCCAGATCCTGCTGGCCCGGAAATCAGAACCCGGCTGTTGGCGTTGCCCAGCTTGCCAATCATCTGCCGCAGTTGTTGGGAAGCCACGGAGCGGCCCATCATCCCCTCAGGGGTGATTGCCTGGGTTCGCAGGCGCCGGTTCTCGCGCCGTAGATTCATGGTCTCCAGGGCGCGCTCTACCACCAGCAACAGGCGGTCCGACTTGAACGGTTTCTCCAGAAACTCGTAGGCGCCGCGCTTGATGGAGCTGACCGCCGTTTCGATATTGCCATGGCCGGAAATCATGATCACCGGCAGGTCAGCGTCCAGCGCCTTGACCAGGTCCAGCAACTGCAGGCCGTCCATGCCGCCGCCCTGCATCCAGATGTCGAGGATCAGCAGGGAGGGCTTGCGCGCCTTCACAGCCGCCAGCGCACTCTCCGAGTCGCTCGCCGTGCGAACATCATAGCCCTCATCGGTGAGAATGCCGGCGACCAGATCGCGGATATCCGCCTCGTCGTCGACCACCAGAACATCAGCCGCCATTAGTCAGTCCTCATGATGCGGATACGTGACGAAGCGTGTTTTCGACGCGCGAAATCATCGCGGCCGGAAACCGCAGGATCGCGAGGGCGCCCTGCCCGCTTCGAGCATCGGTCAGTACAAGTTCGCCCCCGTGGTCTTCGAGGATGCGTTTCACGATCGCCAGGCCCAAGCCGGTGCCCTTTTCCCGGGTCGTCACATAGGGCTCCGTCAGGCGATCGCGGTCTCGGGCAGGCAGGCCCACGCCATTGTCCTCGACCTCGATGGACACGCCATGCGCATCCACAACCAGGCGTGCGCGGATCCGGCCCCTGTGACGGGCGGCGGATGCGCGCC
>JANNFM010000314.1:0-7226 GCA_031379795.1 Alphaproteobacteria bacterium | reverse complement strand
GGTGGAGGGGGCAAGCCGGAAGCTCGGCGCGAGGGCAATTCCGAAGAGACAGCAGGAGGGGCCTGCCCCCTCCACCCCCCGCTCTTCGGCGGGCGGTCCCCCTCCCGCCACGTTGTGGGGGAGGTAAGGGAGGTTCAGGAGACACAGCCTACGCCCGTTCCTTTGATCGCTCGAAGCGGATGGTGGGGTTGCGGTCGACGGCGTAGCCGACGTCCCAGGAACTCTTGGCCAGGAACACCGGCTGTTCGTCGATGTCCGTGCCCATCGCTCCGCGATGCTTGCTCATGAAGTCCTCGAGGACGGCTTTGTCGCCCAGGATCCAGCGAGCCTCGCCGTAGGGGCTGGCTTCGAAGATCACGTCCAGCTGGTATTCCTCACGCAACCGGTCGGCCATCACCTCGAACTGAAGCTGGCCCACGGCACCGACGATGAAATCCGAGCCAATGGACGGGCGGAACAGCTGCGTCACCCCCTCCTCCGCCAGGCTCTCCAGCGCCTTCTTCAGGTGCTTGGCCTTCAAAGGATCCTTCACCCGCACGCGCTGCAGGATTTCTGGCGCAAAGTTGGGCAAGCCCGCGAACCGCAGCGCCCCGCTCTCCGACAGGCTGTCGCCAACCCGCAGCACGCCGTGGTTGGGAATGCCGATGACGTCGCCGGCAAACGCGTCCTCCGCCAGTTCGCGGTCCGAGGCGAAGAACATCATCGGCGCATTGACGCTAAGCTGCTTGCCGGTGTTCTGAACCTTAAGCTTCATACCGCGCGAAAACTTTCCGGAGCAGAGCTTCAGGAACGCAATTCTGTCGCGGTGGTTGGGGTCCATATTGGCCTGGACCTTGAAGACGAAGCCGGTGACTTCACGGTCGCCTGGTGCAACGTGGATAGCATCGGCGGCCTTCCGCGCCGCCACGGCCTTTGGCGGCGGGGCATAGGCGCCCAGGCCTTCAAGCAGCTGATCCACCCCGAAGTGCCGCAGCGCCGAGCCGAAGAACACCGGCGTCATGTGGCCCTCCAGAAACGCCTGGGGATCAAACGTCTTGCCGGCGCCCAGCACCAGCTCGGCGTTGTCCGAAAGCTCCTCCTGCTCGTCCGGATCGAGGTAGCGGGAGATGGCATTACCCCGAAACGCGATGGCGTCCGGATGGCCATCCTCATCGCCAGCCGCCCCGCCGCCCTTCTTCTGGAACGGCAGGAACATGTCGCGGCGCAGGTCCAGCATCCCCTTGAACCGCCCCCCCGACCCGGCAGGCCAGTAGAGCGGCGCCGGGTCCAGCGCCAGCTTGGACGACACCTCGTCCAGCAACTCGAACGGGTCCTGCGCCTCGCGGTCCATCTTGTTGATGAAGGTGATGATCGGGATGTCCCGAAGACGACAGACCTCGAACAGTTTCAACGTCTGGGGCTCGATGCCCTTGGCCGCGTCCAGCACCATCACCGCGGCGTCCGCCGCTGTGAGCGTGCGATAGGTGTCTTCCGAAAAATCCTCGTGGCCTGGCGTATCCAGCAGGTTGAACATCAGGCCAGCGTGATCGAACGTCATCACCGAAGCCGAGACGGAAATCCCGCGCTCACGCTCGATCTTCATCCAGTCCGACCGCGTGCGCCGGTTCTCGCCCCGCGCGCGCACGGCACCGGCGGCCCGGATCGCCCCGCCGGCCAGCAGCAGATTTTCCGTCAGCGTGGTCTTGCCGGCGTCGGGATGGGAGATGATTGCAAAGGTGCGGCGGCGCGCGGCCTCGGCGGCAGGAGAGCTGGACATGGGCGGGCGCCTATCACGTGGGCGGCCTGAGCGGAAGCGCGGGGCGGTTGGAAGCGTTGTCTAATCCGGGGCCCTAATAAGGGGACACCGCCAGCTGGGCCGCAAACGCGCGCTGGAACGCGGGCCTCGCTTCGGCGCGGGTGACGTAGGCGCTGAGGTTGGACCAGGCGGGCAGCAGGGCCGACGCACGGCGCAGGACCGTCACCATCATGAGATCGCCGACGCTGAACGCGCCGTCCAGCCATTGGGCCTCGCCCAGGTGGCGGGAGAGCTGACCCAGACGGGTGTAGGCGCGGGCCTCGAGGATTGGCTGGCGCTCGGCGAACCAGGGTTTGTCGGCCTCGAACAAACCGGCCATGGAAGCGTCCCAGATCGGCGGCTCGACAGTATCCAGCGCGGCAAACATCCAGCTGATGGCGCGGGCCCGGGCGGCGGCGGCGGTCGGCAGCAGGCCCGGGTGGCCTTCGGCGATGTGCAGGACGATGGCCCCGGACTCGAACAGGGCCAGATCGCCGTCCTCGTAGGTGGGGATCTGGCCGAAGGGTTGGAGCGCCAGATGCCCGGGTTCCTTCAACGCGGCAAAGGATTTGAGGCGCACGTCGTACGGCTGGCCCACCTCCTCCAGCGCCCATCGGACGCGCATGTCGCGCGCCATGCCCCGGCCCCGGTCAGGGGAGCTCTCGAAGGCGGTGATGACGGGGGGCATGGGCAGGCTCCGGGTTATCCCTTTTCTACCGGCTCGACCAGGAAGTGGCGACCCTCGCGGTCTTCGATTTCCACCACCCAGAGGTCGGGGTCAATGCGGACGGCGCGGTCGATGTAGCGGTCGAGGTCGGGTTCTGCGGAGGACGCGACCGGTTGCATCCAGATGCGGTCGCCGTCGCCCTTGGTGGCTTCGGCCAGCAGCCGGGCGGTGCCGTCGCTGCGGTTCAGGATCTTGACCAGCACGGCCCCGGCGGCGGGGTCGCCCTTGCGCACGACCACGGCAAAGCCACCGCCGATCTCGACGCGGCGGATCAGGGCCCCAACCCAGATGTCGGCAGACAGCAGCATGGCGCAGACCTTGGGCAGATGCGCCACCGTCCCGTCAACCCTGGGTCAACCTTCCTGCGGTAAAGCTTTGGCCTCGGTCATTGACGACCGCACGCGAAAGACAACGCATGACCAGCACGCGCAGAAGCGCGAAGCCGGCGGCCTGGTGGATGGGGGTGTTGGGTCTGGCCGTGCTGGCTGTGCCCGGCCTGGCGGTCGCAGGGCGGCCGACCGACCTGTTTGTCGAGCGGACGGCGACGATTGTGGCGGGATATCGCTGTGGGCTGTTTACGACGCAGGTCGCAGCAGCACTGGCGGCGTCGGCGCAGCAGGCGCGGGGCGCAGCGCTTCGGGCCGGCTCCGACATGAAAGCCCTCAAGGCGATGGAGAACGACGCGCGGTATCGTGCCGCCCGTCTGGACTGCAAAAGCCCACAGGTCCTGAACGCAGCGGCCCGGGTGCGCGACGCGTTTGCCGGGTACGAGCGAATCACGCGGATGATCTATCCCGGCGACGTGGCTGACTGGCGGGCCGATCGCGGCACCGGCAAGGCGGCGCGCTGGCGGCTGGCACAGCAGGTGCGCTTCGGGGCCGATCAGATGACCTTTGGTCTGGCCGGGTGGGAGGGCGCCAACGGGCTGGTGGCGGTGACCACGTTTGCCGACGGCCAGACTCCCTATGCGGCGCGGTTGGTGCTGCGGGACGGGGCCAAGACCCTTGGTCCCTATCTGGTGGTGACGGGTGGGACATCACGGCTAAGCCAGAAACTGCCACCGCGTGCGGCGACGCGCGCGTTCCTGGCCGAGGCCCGCAGTGCGGCGGGCGTGGATCTGCTGCCCAAGGACGTGAAGGCGGGCTGGGCATTCCGCTTCCCGGCGGTGGCGGCTCAGGCGCTGGCCGAACTGGACCCGCGCGAGGCGATTGCGGTGGAGTTCCTGTTCTCCGGCGAGCGGGTGAGAACGGCCTATGTAGAGGTGGGGGATTTTGCCGCCGGTCGCGCGTTCCTGCAGATGGCGTCGAAGTAGGGGGACGGACGACTTTCACGCCCTCGACAGGAAACTCTATCCCTCCAAAAAACGCTCGTCATTACCCGGCTCTTGTCCGGGTAACCCATAAACACCGAGGCTGGCCGGATGGGATCGAAGCGTCGCCGCCGGGGTCTCTCCGAAACCGCCTGCGTTTTTGGGTTACCCGGACAAGCCGGGTAATGACGAGCTAAAATGGGATTGATCCACACCTGACGCCGATCACTCTAAATCTGCTGACGCTTCGCCGTGGCGGCGACGGCCAGGACCGGCAGGCGCACGGTGACGGCGGTGCCCTCGCCGACAACGCTTTCGACAGACATCTCGCCGCCATGCAACCGGGCAAAGGCACGGACCAGCGACAGGCCGAGGCCTGATCCGGCGGCGCGTTGTTCGGCGTCTCCGGCCTGTTCGTAGGGTTGGCCCAGGCGGTCGAGGTCGTTCTGCGCGATGCCGACGCCGGTGTCAGCGACCACCAGCTCCAGGATGTCACCGGTGGCTTGCAACGTGACAGTGACAGTGCCGCCGCGCGGGGTGAACTTGAGCGCATTGGAGACGAGATTCAGCGCGATCTGCTTTACGGCCCGGCGGTCGGCGTCGGCCTGAATTGGCTGTGGCGGCAAAACACCGCGCAGGTTGACGCCGGCTCGCTCGGCCTGGCCACGCATCAACCGCAGGACGGCGTCGATCGCCTCTCCGGCGTCGAAGACTTCGCGCGATAGTTCGTAGCGTTCGGCCTCGATCTTCGACATGTCGAGCACGTCGTTGATCAGCTCCAGCAGGTGGCTGCCGGACTCGTGGATCAACTGGGCGTAGTCGGCATAGCGGTCAGCCATCGGGCCAAACAAGCGCTGACGCATGATGTCCGAGAAGCCCATGATGGCGTTGAGCGGCGTGCGCAGCTCGTGGCTCATATTGGCCAGGAAGCGGGACTTTCCGGCGTTCTGCTGTTCGGCGGCCAGCCGGGCGGCGTCGAGGCCGCGCTCGCGCTGGTACTGATCGCGCGCGTCGCGAACCGCGGCAATCAACTCGTCACCGTCAGTTGCACGCAGGGTGATTTCCAGCCAACCCTCGGAAGGCCCGGCCGCCTGGACATAAAGGCCAGCGCGACCGGTGCGCACCACGTCTTGCAGCGCCAGGGCCAGATGCAGCTGATCGGGGCCAGCCACGAGGTGATCCAGATGGTGACCCTGCAAATCTTTTGGCGCGACGTCGTTCAAGGTGGCGCCGGCGGCGCTCACGATGCGACCGCTGCGATTCAGGGTGGCAAACAACAGCGGCTGGCGATCCAGCAGATCCAGCCACCGGTCGGCTTCTGTCTGGCGGCGGGTTTCACGCTGAACCGCGCCCTGAAAGCCAACCAGTCCGGTCGCCAGGCCCAGAGCTGTAGTCCCGATGGCCAGCAGGCTGAGCCATGGCGAGAGTGTGGGAGCGGCCTGGGGCAAGGTCAGCAGTGCCGTGTCCAGCGCTGTGACCGCCGTCGCCGCCAGGGCTGCCGCCGCGCCCAGCGCCAGCAGCTGGCGATCCCGGAACGCGGTCGCGGCCACGCCTGGCGCCAGACACCAGACGGCCAGTGGCCCCACGATCCCGCCGGTCAGGTGGCAGGCGGCTGCGCCCGCGACACCCCAGCCCATGATCGCCGCCATGCGGCCAGGGCGACCCAGGACGGAAAATGCGGCACCTGCTGCGGCTGAAGCGATGATCACGGCCAGTGCCGCCACCTCGGGGCCTCGCACCGGCAATCCAAAGGCGGCGAGCGCGACAAGAGCCGCTCCAACGCCAAGCGCCCAACCGACATGCCACGCGAGGGCGAGCGGTGCGGGGTCGCGCCGTCTTGCCGCCAGAGATGTCGGGCCGGTCCTGGCCATTACGAATCCTGTCGCCAGATCTGGCGGAATTGCGAGACTACGCCCACGGGCGCGTTCCGGCGAGCCGGGGCGGCGAAAGACTTTCGTAAGCGCAATGAGCGATTTTGCGCGTTCCAGTCGCCAGGGCCTGTCCTCACCGCATGGCTCACGCAGCCACCTCATCGCTCGACACAGCCGCCGTCGCGCAGGCTGACGCGGTTCTGGACGCGCAGAAGCGCGCGTTCCTGAGAATGATCAGCCACGAGCTGCGCACGCCGCTCAACTCCATCCTCGGTTTCTCCGAAATTCTCGCTTCGGAACTGTACGGTCCCCTGGGGAGCCCTCAGTACAAGGATTATGCCGAGATCATCCACGGCAGCGGGCGCAAGTTGCTGAAGCTGGTCAATCAGGTGCTGGAACTGGCGCGACTGGACGGGCGCACCGTCGATTTCAACCTGCGACCCGAACCGCTGGAGGCGGCGCTCGACGATGTGCTGGCGGGGCTGGAGGCCGATCTCGTGGCCCGGTCGGTGCGCGTGGCAATCTCCAATCGGGCCGGCCTGCCCGGGGTCATCGCCGATCCTCGCGGGCTCAGGACCGTGCTGGTCAATCTGCTGCAGAACGCGGTGACGCACACACCCGCCAACGGGGAGGTGCGCATAAGCGCCCGGATCCTGGGCGACGAGGTGGCGATCCACATCCAGGACGATGGCCCGGGCGTCGATCCCGCACAGATTCCGCGACTGATGGGGGCCTTTGAACAGGCCGAGAGCGGGCTGACGCGCACCTCGGAGGGCACGGGTCTCGGCCTGCCGATCTGTCTGCTGACCTGCCAGGCCATGTCAGGTCGCATGGTCCTGAAGTCACCGCCGGGCAAGGGGCTGAGCGTCACCGTGACCCTGCCGCGCGCCTGATCGCGGGTTGCTACCGCGCCTGCGCCTCCTTAAGTCGCGCCCATGGCCGAGATTGACAGCGTGCTCGCGGAACTCGTCGACGAGTTCGACCTTCTGGGCGACTGGGAGGAGCGCTATCGCTATGTAATCGAACTGGGCAAGGACCTGGCCCCGCTGACCGACGCCGAGCGCACGGATGATCACAAGGTACGCGGCTGTGCCAGTCAGGTCTGGCTGGTGACGGAACGCGGCCTCGGTGGCGCGCTGGCGTTTCGCGGCGACTCTGACGCCCACATTGTCCGGGGCCTGATCGCCATCCTGTTGCGGCTGTACTCGGGTCACACGCCCGCGGAAATTCTGGCGTTCGACATCAAGTCCGCCTTCGAGACCCTGGGCCTGACCGGGGCGCTTTCGTCACAGCGATCTAACGGCTTAGCCTCTATGGTGGCGCGGATTCGGCGCGACGCCGGGGCGGCGAGCTAGATTTGCAACGCCAACGTCCGAGCGGAGAGACGATGCGTATGCTACTGATTTCTGGCGTCGCGTTCCTCAGTCTGGCCACGGCGGGAATGGCCCGTGAGGCGCCTTCCCTGCGACCTGCGTCTGCAGCCCTCGAGGGTCTGTGGACCGGGGCCTCCTTCACCGAACTTGAACGACCTGACGAACTCAAGAC
>JANNFM010000263.1:0-8722 GCA_031379795.1 Alphaproteobacteria bacterium | reverse complement strand
CCACCAGGGCTTCGGTCTGGTTGATCACCAGATAGCCGCCGGACTTCAGCGGTACAT
The DNA here is from genome assembly GCA_031379795.1 of Alphaproteobacteria bacterium. Classification (GTDB taxonomy): domain Bacteria; phylum Pseudomonadota; class Alphaproteobacteria; order Caulobacterales; family Caulobacteraceae; genus Phenylobacterium. The sequence goes on along the minus strand of JANNFM010000263.1, from coordinate 8,665 downwards.
TTGCGGAATAGATCTGGGCGAGGTGGTCCTCGACCCGGTGCTTGACGAACAGCGGCGTCGGCTCGCGGTAGGCCATGACCTTCTTGGCCTGCGAGGGCATCAGCATCCGCATGAAGTCGCGGGCTTCCTTATAGGCACCTTCACCCTCAACCCAGACCTCGTCGATGTCCTTGTCGTAGAGGTCGCGTATGGTGCGTTTGACGAGGTCTTCTTCCTCGTAGATCAGCGCCGGGGCGATGGAGTGAAGCGTCTTCTCGCGGATGTTTTCCCAGAGGCGCAGCAGATAGTCATAGTCGCGCTTGATCTCGGCCTTGGTGCGCTTGGCGCCGGCGGTGCGGACGATGAGGCCCATGCCCTGCGGCACGTCCAGACTGGCGACCACGCCCTTCAGGCGCTTGCGGTCGGTGGCGGTGTCGATCTTGCGCGAAATGCCGCCACCACGGGCGGTGTTCGGCATCAGCACGCCGTAGCGGCCGGCCAGCGACAGATAGGTCGTCAACGCAGCGCCCTTGTTGCCGCGCTCTTCCTTGACCACCTGCACCAGCATGATCTGGCGACGGCGGATGACCTCCTGGATCTTGTAGCGGCGCATCAGCCGGCGTCGGCGGCGCGCGACCTCTTCTTCCATGACGTCGTCGTCGTCATCGTTGGAAACATGGGCGTCGGCGTCGTCGTCCTCATCGCCGCTTTCGCTGGCGGCACCGCGGGAACCCCGGCCGCGGGGCTCATGGCGGTCCTCGTCGTGATCCTCCGCCTCCTCACGCATCAACGCTTCGCGGTCGGCCAGCGGGATTTGATAGTAATCCGGATGGATTTCGTTGAAGGCCAGAAAGCCGTGACGATTGCCGCCATACTCGATGAAGGCGGCCTGCAGCGATGGCTCTACGCGGGTGACCTTGGCGAGATAGATGTTCCCGCGAAGTTGCTTGCGGTTCTGGCTTTCGAAATCGAATTCTTCAACGCGGTTTCCGTCGATCACAACCACCCGGGTTTCTTCCGGGTGGGCTGCGTCGATCAACATAGTCTTGGGCATAGAAAATATCTCCACGGCGCGCGGGGGCATGGCCCCGGCGCTGCCGGTGTGTGGGACGAACGCGCGCGCCACCCCGCAAGACGCCGGCAACGGCATCTCGGGCGGCCTTGGGGCCGAAGGTGAGTCGAGCTGCGCAGCTCATCGGATGTGTTCCCAGGCGCGTCCCGAGGGGCGCGGATCGGAGGATGCGTCGTCACCGAGGATTCGGTCCAAGCTGACGCGGGCTTGTATTTTCGTTCGCGAAGTTCGGGCCCAATGCGAGCCTGCGACGTCGCGCGAAGCGACAATAGCAAGACTGGGCGGCAAAAGGAAAGCTTCACGCTTGATTGGTGTTCGCGCGTCGGTCGGCGCAACATCTCGTTAACCGTTTATCCACGGCGATCCGGGCTATATGACGGCGTACCACGGGGTGAGAACCTAACTCCTGAGATCGGGACGGCGGGATGCTGGGGCGACTGACGGCAGTGATGGAGCGGATGCGAGGACGGATAGCCCTCGTCGCGCTCGTCGCTGTGTCGGGATCGGTGGCCGTGGTTGCCGGTCATGCCGCGACGATCGGCGTGAACCTGTTGAAGGTCAGGATCGGCGGCGACGCTGCTGAAACCCGCACTGTTATTGAGCTGGATGGCGCCACGATGGCCAAGGTCCAGTCCGACGGATCGGTTGATCGCCGGGTCGTCATCATCCTGCCAGGCGTTCAGGCCGTGCAGGTTCATCAGGGTCCGGGGCGGGGCGTGGTCAAGACCTGGATGGTGGATCAAGTGTCGGCCGGGGCCCGATTGCAGATGGACCTCTCTGCGGACGGTCGCGTGAAGCGACGCTTTCTGTTGCCCCCCGCTGACGGGGTACCGAGCTATCGCTATGTCATCGACGTCGCCGCAGCCCCCGGCGCAGTCATGACGTCGTCTACGGCTGTCAGGGCGCCGCTTCGCACGCAGTTTCTCCCGGCAAGGGCTTCCGCTGCCCCTGTCCGAGCGGTGGCTTTGCCGCTGAAGAAGGTGGTGGTCATCGACGCCGGACACGGTGGGCGCGACAGCGGTGCCAGCGGCCTGGCGAGCGTTGAAAAAGATATCAATCTGGCTGCTGCGCTCACACTGGCGGATCAACTGGGCAAATCGGGCCGCTACAAGGTGGTGCTGACCCGCGCGTCGGATGTTTACGTGCCGCTGGAGACGCGGGTGCGGATTGCTCAGCGTGCAGGTGCGGATCTGTTCATCTCGATCCATTCGGACTCAGGGCCCGAGACCTCTTTGAAGGGTGCCTCAATCTACACGCTTTCCGACAAGGCGACCCAGCGGGCGACGCGCTTTGTCAGCGGAGACAACTGGTTCATGAAAACCAGTCTGACGGGTGATCAGGGCGTGCGCGACATTCTGTTTGACCTGACCCAAAGGGCCACGCGGAACCGATCCGCGGTGTTTGCCCAGACTCTCCTGACCCACATCGAGGGCAAGGCACCCTTGTTGCGTCGCAGCCATCGGGATGCCGGTTTCATGGTGCTGCTTGCACCGGATGTGCCCGCGGTTCTGCTGGAGATGGGCTTTGTTTCCAATCCCGACGACGAGGCGAGGCTGCGCGATCCCGCAGGCCGCGCCCGGTTGATGTCCGCCGTTGCGCGCGCGGTCGACGAACACTTCGGTGAAACACTGCGGCTCGCCTCGCGCTGACGGGTCGCGTTTTTCGAGCCGTTGGCGCCTGCGCCGACACAGGCTAGACGACACCACTGCAGGGCGTTCAGGCCTTGGGAGCGTGTGCGCCGTTGACCCCCCCCGCCACATCGGAACCGGCAAGCCGCGGCCGTTGGCTGGGCCTGGCCGGCGTGGCCGCGCTCAGTTTTGTTGCGGTTGCGGCCCTGGCCACCGGCATCTACGCGGCCTGGCTGTTTCACGACATGCCGGATGCGGGCGACCTGGTCGAATATCACCCCGCGACGGCGACGCGGGCCTATGCCTGGGATGGCACGCTGATCGGAGAATTCTCGCGCGAACGTCGGATTTTTGTGCCGTACGATGCTATTCCGGCACAGACCGCTCAGGCTTTTCTCGCCGCCGAGGACCACGGGTTCTTCAAGCACAGCGGCGTCGATGTTGGCGGCTTTGGCCGGGCGATGGCCAAGAATGTGCTGAATCTGGCGCAGGGTCGACGGCTCGAGGGCGGTTCGACCATTACCCAGCAGGTAGCCAAGACCATCCTGCTGACCAGCGACCAGACGATCGGTCGGAAGCTCAAGGAAGCTATCCTGGCGTCGCAGCTTGAGCGGACGCTGTCGAAGGAACGGATCCTCGAACTTTATATGAACGAGATCTGGCTGGGGTATCGGTCGTACGGGGTCGGCGCCGCTGCCTACAACTATTTCGGCAAGTCGCTGAGCGAGTTGACCCTGGCCGAAAGCGCCTATCTGGCAGCCCTGCCCAAGGGGCCGGATAACTACCATCCGATCCGCCGGTATGGGCAGGCGGTGGGGCGTCGTGACTGGATTCTGGACCAGATGGCTGATCTGGGCTGGGTGTCGCGTGCCGATGCCGAGGCGGCGATGAAACAACCACTCAAGGTCCAGGCCGCGCCCTCGCGATCCCAATATCGTGACGCCGACTACTTCGTCGAAGAAGTGCGCCGCATCTCGCTCAACATGAAGGAGTTGGGCGACGAGCGGCTGAACGCGGGCGGTTACTATGTGCGCACGACCCTGGATCCTGCACTCCAGAGCGCGGCGCGCACGGCGTTGATGAATGGACTTGAGGCCTATGACCGTCGCCATGGCTGGCGCGGGGCCTGGGGCAAGGTTGACACGCTGGACGGCTGGGAAGCCCTGGCGAAGAAGCGGTCCAAGCCCTCGGAGCGCCGCACCTGGCGGCAGGCAGTGGTGGTCAGCGTCGCAGGCGGCGCGGTGCAAATCCGCACAATCGAGGGCGTGGCGGGAGCCCTGGTCGGGGCGGACGTATCGTGGGCGCGTGCAGGCAAGGGGATCGGTGTCGGCGATCTGATCTTCGTTGCGCCGAACGAGCAGGGGACCGGTTTCCAGCTAAAGCAGGTGCCGGCGGTGAACGGCGCGCTGGTCGCGATGGAGCCCTATTCCGGCCGGGTGGTGGCGATGGTCGGCGGTTATTCGTTCTCGCTGTCCAGCTTCAACAGGGCCACCCAGGCGCTGCGCCAGCCCGGATCGTCGTTCAAGCCCATCGTCTATGCCGCCGCGCTCGAGAACGGCTACACGCCGGCCAGTACAGTGCTGGATGCTCCCATAACCTTGCGGGGCTATGGCGGACAGGACTGGAGCCCGGAAAACTACAGCCGCGACTATTTCGGGGCGCTGACCCTGCGGCGCGGTCTTGAGCTTTCGCGCAACACGATGACGGTGCGGCTGGCCCAGTCCATTGGCATGCCCAAGGTGTCCGCCTTGGCAAAGCGTCTCGGCGAGACCAAGGACATGGACAATGTGCTGGCCATGGCGCTGGGAGCTGGCGAGACGACCGTTTATCGGATGGCGGGCGCCTACTCGACGTTTGTCAACGGAGGTCGCCTGGTCCAGCCGCATCTGATCGAGCTGGTGCAGGATCGAAACGGCAAGGTGATCTGGCGCTCTGACCGGCGGGACTGCGAGCGCTGCGACCTTGGGTTCATTGGTGCCGAGAGCCCCCGAATTCTCCGCACCGGTGATCAGGCGTTGAACCCCATCACAGCCTATCAGATTACCTCAATGCTGCAGGGTGCCGTCCAGCGGGGCACAGCGACCCAGGCGCTGTCGCTTGGAAAACCCGTTGGTGGCAAGACCGGCACCACCAACGACTATCGCTCCGCCTGGTTCATGGGATTCTCGCCGCACCTGGTGGTGGGGGTCTACATCGGCTTCGACGACAACCGCAGTCTTGGCAACAATGAGACGGGTGCTGTCGCCGCTGTTCCGATCTTTGTGGATTTCATGGGTGTGGCCCTGAAGGACAAAGCGTCCGAGGAATTCAAGGCGCCGGCAGAGGCGAAGTTCGCCATGATCCGGGGCATTCGTGAGGCCTTCCGCCCCGGGACAGAGCCGACTGGAATGAGCACACCCCTGGGTGAGGCCGGCGTGCCCGCGGGGCCGCAACCCTACGTTCCAGGGGCTCCGGGCGGCGTCACCGGTGCACCGAACGCAGCCGCAGCGGTCGCGCCGCCTGCGGCACCTGCGGCGAAAAAGAAGGACGACCTGTCGGACCTGTTCTGATCTTCGCGATAGACCCTGGTTAACCAAAGCATAATATTCTCTGTCATCCCGGCCGCAGGCGTGCGCCAGCAGGCCGAAGAGCCGGGACGCCAGAGCGGTGCGCTGGGCACTGGGTCCCGGATCTTCGCTACGCTGCGTCCGGGATGACAGCGTTCAGGGGGACCTTAACCCGAGCACTTTGCCGTGCTGTTCTGACCACGCCGTCTTGTCCTTCGCGCCCACTCGGCCTAAATCCCGCGCCCGCATCTGGAGTTCCCCCCATGAGATTGGATGTCGAGGCCGCCAAGGCCGACATCGAGCAGTCAATCGACTTGCTCAGGAGGCGTCTTTGACTGGGACCCTGCCTTACGAAAACTGGATGAGCTGAACGCCCGGGTCGAGGATCCGACCCTCTGGGACAATGCCGAGGCCGCGCAGGCGCTGATGCGCGAGCGGACCCGTCTGGCCAGCCAGATTGATGCGGTCAAGGGGCTGGAGCGCGACCTCGCGGACGCCCTGGGCTATGCCGAAATGGCCGACGAAGAGGGCGATGAGGCCAGTCTCGACGAGGCCCGCGCGCAGTTGAAGGCGCTCAAGGAACGTGGTGGCCGCGCCGAACTTGAGGCGCTGTTGTCCGGTGAGGCTGACGGCAACGACGCCTTCATGGAAATCAACTCTGGCGCGGGTGGCACCGAGTCCAACGACTGGGCCGGGATGTTGCTGCGGATGTACTCGCGCTGGGCCAATGCCCACGGCATGACGGTGGAGTTCCTCGAGGAGACCAGCGGCGAGCAGGCGGGCATCAAGTCCGTCACCCTGCAGATCAAGGGCACGAACGCCTATGGCTGGTTGAAGTCCGAGGCCGGGGTTCACCGGCTGGTGCGCATTTCGCCCTTCGACAGCGCCGCCAAGCGCCACACCAGTTTTGCGTCTGTCTGGGTGTATCCGGTGGTGGACGACAACATCGTCATCGAGATCAATCCGTCCGACGTCCGCACCGACACCTATCGGGCGTCCGGCGCGGGCGGGCAGCACATCAACAAGACCGACTCGGCCGTGCGCCTGACCCACCTGCCGACCGGCATCGCCGTCGCCTGCCAGATGGGCCGTTCGCAACATCAGAATCGGGAAGAAGCCTGGAAAATGCTGCGCGCCCGGCTCTACGAGGCCGAACTTCAGAGGCGTGAGGCGGCGCAGGCGGCCATCGAGGACCAGAAGACCGACATCGGCTGGGGCCACCAGATCCGCAGCTATGTCCTGCAGCCCTATCAGATGGTGAAAGACCTGCGCACCGAGGTGGAAACCTCGGACACCGGCGGTGTTCTGGATGGCGATCTGGATGCGTTCATGGGTGCGGCCCTGGCCCAGAGGGTGGGCGCCACGCGGGACGCTTAGGGCCGCTCTATTCCGCCGCGACCACGCTCAGCGCCGACGTTTCGACAATCGGGGCCGGGACGATCATCAGGCTGCGGCCTTCGAAGTGGGCACCGGCTTCGATGGAGAGTTCGGTGTGGCTGATGTCGCCGTCGACGCGGGCGGTGGCCAGCAGGCGGACCTGTCGGGCGGCAATCGTGCCCACCACGCGGCCCCTGACCTCGATGGTTTCGGCCTTGATCGCGCCGGTGACCAATCCGGTTTCCCCGATGGTCAGGCGCGCGACCGTCAGGTCACCCTCAACTGCGCCGTCCAGATGCAGGTCGCCATCTGTCTGGACATTTCCGTGAATGCGGACACCTTCCGCAACAAGTGAGGCCACGGAGAGTTTCCGTGGCGCCGCGAATTCCATGGGCTCTGGGCCCCTAGTCGCCTTGGAGAACATACTGCCCGGCCTTCAGGAAACGGCCCGGGTTCTGGGCCCGTCCATTTACCCATACCTCATAGTGCAGATGTGTCCCAGTGGATCGGCCCGTGGATCCCATGCCGGCGATGCGCTGCCCGACGCCCACCCTCTGGCCGGGACGCACGGCCATGGACGACAGGTGGGCATAGCGGGTCTTCAGGCCCCGCCCATGATCGATCTCCACGACATTGCCGTATCCGGATCGGACCCCTGTGTAGGATACAACGCCGGGGCCGGTTGCATAGATCGCAGTCGCCGTAGCGCCAGAGAAATCCAGTCCCGAATGGTAGGCCGGCCTGCGCGTGAAGGGGTCGAAGCGGACGCCGAAGCCACTGGTCTGCGCACCGTTCGACGTCGGGCGACCGAATGGCAGACCTCGAGCTGCCTCCGAGAGTGACTGAGCAGCCGAAAGGTCGCGCGCCACGCGCTGGATGCGGACGGCAAAGTCGTCATCAACGTCCAGCACGGCGGCCAGGGCGCGAGGATCTCGGGACTCAATCAGTGGACCGCCCAGTGAACCACCACGGTCTGAATAGCTGGCGGGCGAAAGTCCGGCCATCCGGAAGGCGAGACGCAGGCGGTCAGCCCGGCTTTTCGAGAAGCCGTCGGCGGCTTCCAGAAGTTGTTCCTGGCCGACCCGGACCATTTCGATCCGGCGCGCTGGGCTGGCGTCTGTCTTGGCCAGCGCCCGGTCGATTGCCGGCGTCAGGGCGCCTGCCGCGCCGGGCTCGCCCTTCATGCCGGTCAGCAGCATCGCCAGCGCGGCATGGCGCTTCTCGATTGACGTGGCCGCGTCCTCATTGGCACCGGTCGAGGCGTTCAAGCGCGCCATGGCGCTGTCGAGGCGGGCCTGGCGATCGGCAACGTAGCGTTCCGACTGGGCCTTCAGCGTCGCAATTTCGCGGTCCGACGCCGACGACGACATCAGGGTGACCAGCATGGCGGCGGTGGACACCCCCATCCAGAGCGCGGCCCCGGCCACGCCCGCGGCCAACACCATCTGCTTTCGCGTGGTCAGAACAAACGCCTTCATGGCGCCTCCGGATCGCACATAGAGGTGCCGTTCCGGGAATAGCTCTTCGAGCGAGCGCAAAAGCCTCGTCAGTCGTTCCATCAAGCCGGAAGTCCCCAACCCTTACGCTGGGGTCGGTATGCGACGAATGTGCTGTGACAGGCAAGTTGATTCAGGGATTCTTTACCCACGTCGGGGAGCGCGCACAGGGTTATCAGCGATCACCGAGTCATGCGTCGGAACCTAGAGTGACCGGGCGGCATCCAGAACCTGCTGGGCATGGCCGGGCACGCGGACCTTACGCCAGATGCGGCGAAGCGTTCCGTCCTGGATCAGGAAGGTGGAACGGTCGATGCCCATGTATTTGCGGCCATAAAGGCTCTTCTCAACCCACGCGCCATAGCGCCCGATCAGCGCTGCGTCGGGATCTGAACCCAGCTGGACCGCCAGGTCATATTTGGCAGTGAACTTCTTGTGGGAGGCCAGGCTGTCCTTTGACACGCCGATGATGGTGGCTCCCGCCTTGACGAACTCGGGCATCAGCGCGGTGAATTCCTGCGCCTCCTTGGTGCAGCCGCCGGTGTCATCCTTGGGGTAGAAGTAGAG
>JANNFM010000260.1:0-6659 GCA_031379795.1 Alphaproteobacteria bacterium | reverse complement strand
CGCAGGCTTGCGGCCGGGATGACAGCCGTTTTTTGCACGCGGCAACTTGAATTCGTTGCCCTCGTGTCAGCCCCGAGGGTTCAGGGTCTCAGCCCAGGTGAGCCTTGTACAGTTTCGTCAGCTCGGCCCAGGCCCGCTCAGCTTCGGCTTCGTGGTAAACCTGGCTGCCTCTGACGGTCCAGCCATGGTCGCCGGCATAGACATCAACCACCGCCGGGCGTTTGGTGTCCTCGAACGTCTTCCTCAGTGTGTCCTTGTCAGCGGGGGCCCTGGCGTCATCGTTCTTGGCGACGGCGATCAGATAGGCCGCCTTTGTCTTGGCCACCAGCAGGTGCGGGCTGTTGGGCTGGGTGGTGACAAGGCCGCCGCCATGGAACGTGGCCACAGCCCCAATGCGCTTCGGCACAGCGCCAGCCGTGCGGAACGAGAGTGGCCCGCCCATGCAGTAACCCTGCACGCCGACCATCTTTTTCTTGTTGGTCTGCGGCTGCGCGTCGAGGAAGGCCAGATAGGCCAGGGCGTCATTGTCGACGCCGGCATCGTTCATCGCGCCGCGATAGCTCATCAGCTTTTGCCGACCTTCGGGCACGCCGAAGTTCAGGTTCGCGTACTCGCTGGACCTGGCCGAGCGATAGAACGGATTGGGGACCAGGACGACGTAGCCCTGCGCGGCCAGCCGCCGGCCCATCTCGCGGAAGACGGGCCGTAGGCCCATGATGTCGGTCCAGACCAGCACGGCCGGCCAGCTTCCCTTGCCCGACGGATAGAGCAGTACCGCCTCGGCCTCGCCATCGGCGGTCTTCACCGTCACGTCCTTCTCGGTGACCTTGGCCTGGGCGCGGGCCTGGGCGGCGGTCAGGCTGACGGCCGCGGCGACAGTCAGGCCAAAGGTGCGGCGCGAAACGGCCGGATCGGCGGCCAGCCAGGGGTTGATATCGTCGTCGCACATGGGGAACTTCCTCCGGCCTGGATTGCTTTGGCACCTAAGCGCCTATCCGGATGTTGCGACGTTATTTCAAGAAATGCCAGTGGGCGCGTTTTCGGGGGTTTTCAGGCCCACGCCCCGTAGGCGTCCACGAAAGGCTTGCCCAGCGCCTCGGCCACCGCCGGGTGGGTGACATCGCCCTTCAGCACGTTCAGGCCCTTGGCCAGGTGACGGTTGGTCTTCAGCGCCTCCAGCCCGTGGTCCGCCAGCTGCAGGCCGAAGGGCAGCGTCGCGTGCACCAGCGCCTCGGATGACGTGCGCGGCGCCGCGCCCGGCATGTTGGCCACGCAATAGTGCACCACGCCGTCCACCGTATAGGTCGGGTCCTTGTGGGTGGTGGGTCGGCTGGTCTCGAAACAGCCGCCCTGGTCGATGGACACGTCCACCAGCACCGAGCCCGGCTTCATCCGGCTGAGGTCGGCCTTGCGGATCATGGTGGGGGCCGAGGCGCCGGCCGTCAGCACCGCGCCGATCACCACGTCGGCCTTGAGGATTTCCTCCTCCACCGCGTCCTGGGTGGAATAGCGGGTCAGGATCCGGCCCTGGAACATGTTGTCCAGCTCGCGCATGCGCGGGATCGAACGCTCGACGATCACCACCTCGGCGCCGAGGCCTGCGGCCATGCGCGCGGCGTTCATCCCCACCACGCCGCCGCCCAGCACCAGCACGCGGGCCGGGGGCACGCCGGGGACGCCCGAGATCAACAGGCCCATGCCGCCGTTGTGCTTCAGCAGGGTCTCGCCCGCCGAGAATACCGCGATCCGCCCCGCCACCTCGGACATCGGCGCCAGCAGCGGCAGCCCGCCCTGCGCATCCGTCACCGTCTCATAGGCGATGGCCGCGCAGCCAGAGGCCAGCAGGCCGTCGGCCTGGGCCGGGTCGGGGGCCAGGTGCAGATAGGTGAACAGGATGTGCCGGTCGGTCAGCCGCGCCCACTCAGGCGGTTGAGGCTCCTTGACCTTCACGATCAGCTCGGCGCCGGCAAACACGGCCTCGGCAGACGCTGCGATCTTTGCCCCAGCTCGCTTGTAGAGTGCGTCGGAATAGCCTGCACCGTCCCCGGCCCCGGTTTCCACCGACACCTCATGCCCATGCGCCACGTATTCCCGCACGGCTGCGGGTGTCAGCCCGACCCGATACTCATCCGGCTTGATCTCACGAGGCACGCCGACGCGCATGGGAGGCTCCTTTGGGGGAAGAAATTGCGGGGTTTGACGGATTTGAGATTACAAAGTTGCCCGGTCAAGCGAAATGCAGCCTTTGCCGCATGGATTTGACGCGCGCGGTCATACTAGGCCTGATGTCCGCTTTGCGGGATTCAAGCGCGTGGACGCCAAAGAGCAGAAGCGGATCGATCGCGAGATCCGACGGCTGAACGCCGAGTTCGGGATGGCCTCCGGTCGGCAAGCTGCGACTGCCGTCACCCGCGTCGCGCTGATCCTGGCGGCAATCGCGGGCGTCGCGATGGTGCTCTACATGCCGACCGCACCAAGCGAACCCGCCATAGGCCGGGTCGATGGCGTAAGCCTACGGGAAACGGACGCTGGAACCCGGTTGCTGGCTCGCGTCACGGTGGGGTCCGCCCAAGGATTGGTCCCGCTTCCTCGCGGCGCGATGTGCCTTGCCGGTGATCGAATCGACCTCGTGAAGCGCAAGACGCTCATCAACGTGCGCTTTACGTTTGGAGTCCGTGGTTGCACGCGAACAGGGCGCAGTTAGCCGGGGCTCGTCGTTGTGTCCCGCACGGCCCTCGGTCGATCTTTTGGCGATACGGCTTCCAGACGCGCTCGGGCCCAGGTCGGGGTCGCTTTTCCTTCCGTCGGAAAAAAGAAGAAGGTATCGGCCTACCAGGGACGGGCGCCGAGGTGGGCCGGAGCCAGTCGCGCCGTCGATAGACTTGAAGTTACCGCCTCTTCGAACACTCGACCCGGTGTCTGCTCGCCGACCTTGAAGGCGATGATCCGGCCTTTGGCGTCAATGCGAAGCCGCAGAACGACCCAACCACACTGACCTTGGGCAAAAGCCAGACCTGGATAGTTGATCAACGGTGCACGAATGAATGTCTCCATCATATCGTCCGGCTGCGACGGTGGGGCAGGAACATCTACGGCAGGCGGGAAGTACCGAACGATGCGCGGAGCGATCACCATCGCCCAAAGCCCGCGCAGAAGGTGGAGGACCAGGACTGCGGCGGGTAGCGAGACCAGAAATCCGGCCAGCCAAAGGTGGGGAAACAGGCCCCACGTGACCGCTGTCAGATACACTACGACGGCGTACACAATCCAGTCTTCGCCGGGCGGCCACCGCCAACGAACAGACCGCCACCGGTTGCTCGCGGGTCGCACTACGACAAGGTCCCATGCTGGCATGAGCCACCTTATCCGACAGTGAAGCGTCGGCAATCTGGAGGCGCAGGATTGGCTATGCGCAAATCATGACTCCTACCACGCCCGTTTCCCCAACGCCTCGGCCAGCACACTCGTCACCAGCGCATTGAGTGACACGCCCTCCTGCACGGCCCGGATTTTCAGCTTTTCGTGCAGGCTGCGCGGGACGCGTTGACGCCACTGGCCCAGGCTTGACGGACCCGGAACATCGCGGCCCAATTCACGGGCAGCAGCCTGCCATTCAATGATAGCGTTCTGGACGTCGGACAGCGCTTCCTCGCGGGTTTCGCCGTCGCCCATGCAGCCGGGCAGGGCCGGAGCCGTCGCCAGCCATCCACCGCCATCCGCCGCACTCAATGGCTCGACCATAATCGCGTATTCGCTCTGCTTAGCCATCGTTTCGCCTGTCCATCATTGCCAATAGTTTGCGGATATAGATTGCCTTGATCGGTCGCCGCGCCGGGATGGTCAGGATCGCGTCGTCATCCGGCGCCGTAACCTTCCAGTGCGATCCACCTCCAGAGGGTGGAAGACAAAGCCAGCCAAGGTCGTTGCAGGCCCTTTCAATGTCCTTGATCGTCCAGTCCCCTGCTGGATTGCGCCGCATACCCGCGATCAGCTTGTCAGCCTTGACCATATTATTTGATACCGCATACGGGGCTATATTTCAACAGGGCGAGGCGGGCATCCATCATTGCCACGGGCTGGGATTCAAGCGGATATTGAGATGGTGCAATAGTTGCACTACCACAGCATGGCTGACGGTGAATGGCAGGAGTTGAACCCGTGAGTTCCGAGAAAATGCCCACGATCTCCGCCGTCGAGGCCACCGCTCCCGGTCAACTGGGCTTGCTATGGTCCAGTGGGCAGCGCGTGGATCTGGATCTGTCAGGGTGGCTCGACGACAAGGCCTTGGTGCCGCTTCGCCAAGCCGAGATTTTCGAGGCGGTGCAGGTGGGGGACTGGGGCCATAGCCTGACCTGGCCCGGTGATATCGAGATCGGTGCCGACAGCCTCTGGCTCGAAAGCCTGTCGGTGTTGCGGCGAGAGGACGCGCGGCGCTTCCTGGAGTGGCGACTGAAACACGGGCTTTCCCTCAATCAAACTGCCGACGCTTTGGGATTGTCACGCCGGATGGTGGCCTACTATTCCAGCGGCGGGCATGCGGTTCCGCGACACGTTATGCCGGCCTGTTTGGGCTGGGAGACAGACGGTGCGCGCGAGTTCGTGTCCTGACCGCGTTGGCGGGGTCGTAACGGCCAATGGAACACCCCATGTCCGGTTTCACGCCGCTGGACACCGCCCACCTTGCACCCGATCCTCACCGGCCTCGTCATCGTTCTGGTCCTGGCCCCTCTCGGCGTCTGGGCCGTACGGCTGGCCAAACGGCAGCGGGGCGGGGCGGTTCTGATCACCGGACTGCTGCTGATCTTCGGTATGAACGTTCAGATCATCCCGCCACCACCGCCGGTCGCTGAACAGGTGGTGCGCGCCGCCGAAGACGATGATGACGACGACCCGAAACCTGCGTGACGGCCCGCCCCCTCTGGCATTCCGCCGCTGATCGGCTAAACCGCTTCCGCGCCGCGCGGACGGCCTAATCGACAACCACCCGGGGATCACAACACATGCAGTACAAGCGTCTGGGCCGCAGCCCCATGGTGGTGTCGAAGATCTGCATGGGGACCATGACATTCGGGTCTTCGGCGGACGAGAAGACCGCTCACCGCATTCTCGATCGGTCGTTCGAGGCGGGGATCACTTTTTTCGACACCGCCGAGAATTATCCGGTGCCGCCGAAGGAAGAGTGGGCCGGCACAACGGAGGAAATCGTCGGCCGCTGGATGAAGACGAAGCGCCGCGACGAACTGCTGATCGCCACCAAGGTGTCCGGCCCCAGCCACGGCTGGATCAAGTCGGCCCAGCGGGCCGGCATGACCGCGCTGGATCGTCACAACATCGTCCGCGCCGTCGAGGCCAGCCTGACCCGGCTGCAGACCGACTACATCGACCTCTACCAGACCCACTGGCCGGACCACGGCACGGGCTATGAGGAGGGGATGCGGGCGCTGGATGACCTGGTGATGGCCGGCAAGGTGCGGGTGCTGGGCTGCAGCAACGAGACCGCCTGGGGCCTGATGAAGAGCCTGGCCGTCAGCGAGCGCGAGGGCCTGGCCCGCCACGAGACCATCCAGAACAATTTCAGCCTCAACAACCGGCGGTTCGAGGATGCCCTGTCGCAGGTCTGCCTGCAGGAAGGCGTCAGCCTGATCCCCTATTCGCCGCTGGCCGGGGGTGTGTTGTCGGGCAAATACCAGGACGGCGCGCGGCCGGACGGAGCGCGGTTTTCCAACTATCTGAAGATCGGCGGCCGACAGGCCGTGATGGCGCAGCGCTTCGTCAACGACAAGAGCCTGGCGTCGACCGCCCGTTTCGCCGCCATTGCCGCCGAGGCCGGGATATCCCCCGTCACCCTGGCCACCGCCTGGAGCAAGCAGCACGACTTCGTGGCCTCGACCATCGTGGGCGCGACGCGCGAGGACCAGCTGGACGACATCTTCGCCGCCGCCGACCTGACGCTGAGCGCCGAGGTGATGAAGCAGATCGACGCGGTGACCAAGGAGATCCTCTACCCGATGGGATAGAGCCCTCGCCCGCCGAGCCTGCCTACTTCTGCTTGGCGGCCGCGTCTGCGGCGGCGTCCGCCTTGCGGGCGGCCCTCGCGGCCGCCGCAGCCGTCGCATCTGCGGCGTTTTCCACGGTTGCTGCGGTCCTGGCCGCCGCGGCCCTGGTGTTGTCGACGGCGTCGCCGCCGGCGGACTGTACAGCGTCACCCGCCTGATCAGCGGCGACGGCCGCCGTGCCGGTCGCCTCTGCGGCCTTGTCCTCGGTCTTCTGAGAGCACGCCGCAAGCAGGGCACCGCAGAGGCTGATGGCTGTTAAGGTCTTCAGGTTCATTGCAGAAACTCCCCAGGAATGAAGGCTCACGCCGACCCTGGCCGACGCGCTTCAGAAACCCAACGCGCCACGGACCATTCGGTTCGCGGCGCGCCAGCCAACGGTGATCTGGGCCTACTGGGTCGCAGGCTCGGCGGAGATTTCCTCCAGGGTCTTGCCCACAGCCTTGGCCCCGTAGTCATGAGCGATATCGCCCAGCGACAGGATGCCGGCCAGGCCGCCCTTGTCATTCAGCACCACCACCCGGCGGATCTGGTGGGTCCCCATCTTGGCGGCGGCGTCGGCGACGCTGTCATCCTCGGTGCAGCTCTCGATGTGATCGCTCATGG
>JANNFM010000253.1:0-4692 GCA_031379795.1 Alphaproteobacteria bacterium | reverse complement strand
CGAGGGCCACCACGGCGGCTACGCCCAGCGGGCCCGCGTGAAGGGCGACTGGCTGGTCAAGCTGCCCGACGCCATCTCCAACACCCATGCCATGGCCATTGGGACCGCAGGGTACACAGCCATGCTCTGCGTGCTGGGTCTGGAGCGCCAGGGCGTCACGCCGGACAAGGGCGAGATCATCGTCACCGGCGCGGCCGGCGGCGTCGGCAGCGTCGCCATCGCTCTGCTGGCGCGGCTTGGATACACCGTGGTCGCCTCCTCACGCCGCAAGGATACCGAGGGCGACTATCTGCGCACCCTGGGTGCCGCCGATGTCGTGGATGCCGCAGATTTCTCCGCACCGGGCCGCCCGATCGGCAAGGAGCGTTGGGCCGGCGCGGTCGATTCCGTCGGCAGCCACACCCTGGCTAATGTGCTGGCCCAGACCCGCTACGGCGGCGCGGTGACAGCCTGCGGCCTGGCCCAGGGCATGGACCTGCCAGGCTCGGTGGCGCCCTTCATCCTGCGCGGTGTCGTCCTGGCCGGCATCGACAGCGTCATGCGGCCAAAACCCGACCGCGTGGAAGCCTGGAACCGACTGGCCAGCGATCTGGATCTCGCCAAACTGGACGCCATGACCACGAGCGCGACGCTATCCGACGTTCCGCGCCTTGCCGCCGAGATCATGGAGGGCAAGGTGCGCGGCCGGGTGGTGGTGGACCTAAACGCCTAGAGCGCGCCGGCGATCGCTGCGACCAGTCCCGCGTCATTCGGCTCGGTGCGCGGCCCAAACGCCTGCAACGCCACGCCATCCTTGCCGATCAGGATCTTGTGGAAGTTCCAGACCGGCACGGCCGGTTCGCCCAGGGCGGCCTCGGCCCATTTGTAGAACGGGTGAGCGTCGTCACCCTTCACGTCGACCTTGGAGGTCATCGGAAAATCGATGCCGAATGTGGTGCTGCAGAAAGTCTGGATTTCGGCCTCCGTGCCGGGCTCCTGGCCCATGAACTGGTTGCACGGCACGCCCAGCACCACCAGGCCCTGATCCTTGTACTGCGAGTACAGCTTTTCCAGACCATCGTACTGTGGCGTCAGACCGCACTTCGACGCCGTGTTGACCACGAGAACGACTTTGTCCTTGTAGGTGGTCAGCGGCAGCGGCTGGCCGTCGATGGAACTGAAGGCATAGTCATAGGCGCTGGACATGGCGGTGATCTCCCTGGAGCGACGATAGCGGGACTACGCCGCGTTTTCCAACGCCTGTTCAACGGCCAGCGCCAGATCGAGCGCTGCGATGGCTTCTCCCGCCGTGACAATCGGACGGGCGGCCTCGCCGCGGACAGCGCGCAGGAACCCGTCGAGGCTGGCCCCGAGCGGATCCGACGCGGCGGCGCTATCGGCAAAATCGGAATTCAGAGCGTAGGGCGTGGTGTTGCGGAAGGTGCGCGCTATGAAGTCCACCTCCACCTCCCCGGACGGATAGACAATCCGCATGGTCCGGCGCCGCTCTGGCGCCAATCGGGAAACATCAAGGATGGCGGTCAAACCGCTTTCAAAAGTGATCTCGGCGCGCGCCTGATCCCAGACGCCATTGGGGCCTAAAGCCCCCTCGCCTTCTGCAGTCACCGGGTCGGAGTTCGCCACCGTCAGCAGCAGGTCGATATCGTGGATCATCAGGTCCAGCACTGCCGAGACGTCCTGACTGCGCGGCGATGGCGGCCCGTGACGCGTCGCCTCCAGCAAGAGCGGCGGCGTGCGAATGTCCAGCAACCCCATGGCCTGAAAGACCACCCGCTCCTGGTGTCCACACGCCAGCACCAGACCCGCGGCTTCCGCGGCGGCGCGCAGTCGTTCGGCTTGCGCCACCTGCACGCCGATGGGCTTCTCGACGTAGACGTGCTTGCCCGCCGCAATCGCCGCCATCGCCTGCTCCACATGAAACGTCGCGGGCGAGGCGATGGTCACCACATCCACAGCATCCAGAAAGGCCGCCAGCTCGCTGAAACCGCGCCCGCCCAGCGGCATGGCCAGCTTCGCAGCCCGGTCGGGGTGCACGTCAAAGACGCCGGAAAAGCTGACACCGGCCCGCCCGGCATACTGCTGCGCGTGATAGCCGCCGAACACGCCCGCCCCGATCACACCGGCTCGCAAGGTCTGAACCATTCTCAATCTCCGATGGGTCAGACCACACTGCTCCTCCTCCGTTGGAGGAGGGGGACCGCGCGAAGCGGGGTGGAGGGGGCCTGCCGCGGCCGAGCCCTGTCCTGCAGGCCCCCTCCACCAGACTGCGTCTGGTCCCCCTCCCCCGACGGGTGAGGAGAAGGCGGGTTCCATACCGGCGTCAAGCTTCGCGTCCGCCTACCATGACGCCACCCCTCGACGCCACCTTCCGGGAGCCTTACACCCGTTCCGAAACAGAAAACCTGAGGGAACGACCATGACCACCTATCGCGAAATCCGTCTGAAGAGCCGCCCGCGCGGCATGCCCACCGCCGAAAACTTTGAACTGGCCAGTGTCGACCTGCCCGCGCCCGGCGCCGGCGAGGTTCAGGTCAGGAACCTGTGGATGACGGTCGACCCCTACATGCGCGGTCGCATGAACGACGTGAAGAGCTACACCCCGCCTTTCGCCCTGGGCAAGGTGATGGATGGCGGCGCGGTCGGCGAGGTCGTGGCCTCCGGCGATCCCGGCCTGAAGGCGGGCGATCTGGTGCAGTCCGGCTTCGGCTGGCGCGAAGGCTTCAATGCCCCGGCCGCCAGCGTCCAGAAACTGGACACCATGGGCCTGACGCCGCAAGCGTTCCTGGGTGCAGCCGGCATGCCGGGCCTCACCGCCTATGTGGGCCTGCTGAAGATCGCGGCGCTGAAGGACGGCGACGTGGTGTTCGTCTCCGGCGCCGCTGGCGCCGTGGGCTCCATGGTCGCCCAGATCGCCAAGGCCAAGGGCCACACCGTAATCGGCACCGCCGGTGGGGCTGAGAAGGTCGCCTATCTGAAGTCCATCGGGGTCGACCACGCTATCGACTACAAGGTCGAGACCGACCTGACCGCGGCATTGGCCAAGGCAGCGCCTGGCGGCATCGATGTCTATTTCGACAACGTCGGCGGCGACCATCTGGTGGCGGCGCTGAACGCGGCCCGCCCCTTCGCCCGCTTCGCGCTGTGCGGTGCAATCTCGATGTACAACGCCACCGAACTTCCCCCCGGCCCCGGCAACATCATGCAGATGGTGGGCAAGCAGCTGCGGATGGAAGGCTTCATCGTGTCGTCCAACTGGGACATGATGCCCGCCTTCCTCAAGGACCTGTCCGGCTGGGTGAAGGACGGCAAGGTCACCTGGAAAGAAACCGTCTTCGAGGGCATCGAAAAGGCCCCCGACGCGTTCCGGGGCCTGTTCTCCGGCGAGAACCTCGGAAAGATGCTGGTCAAGCTGGCCTAATCGTTGGACCGTCACGGGCGGGGGCGTAAAAGCCCCCGTCTGACTTATGAGTATCGGAGCCGTGTGTGCCGCGCCTGTTTAGCGCCTACGTGATCGTTGACTGGAGCGCGTCCTCCAAACCCAACACCGGGGCAGATTCCGTGTGGATCGGCGTGCTCAAGCGCGACGTCCGGTTCCGCATGACCTTTGAGGCCTTCAATCCGCCGACGCGATCCGAGGCGGAGACCCGTCTTGCGACCATTCTGGATGACCTGAAAAAACGCTCCGAGCGGGCGTTGGTCGGGTTCGACTTCCCGCTGGGGTTTCCGCGCGGCTATGCCCAGGCGCTGAAATTGCCCGGTGATCTGGCTTGGCGATCCGCATGGGACGATCTTGAGCGCTACGTCAAAGACAAGCCGAACAACCTCAACAACCGGTTTGGCGTGGCCGCGGGGATCAACCGCCGGCTGACGGACGGTCCATTCCCGTTCTGGGGTTGCCCGCCCAAGGACACCCTGACGACCCTGCAGCCGAAAAAATCCCGACAGCACGGACCGGGCGACCTCCCGGAGTTTCGTCACGCCGAGCTGGCGGCCAAGGGCGCGTCGTCGATCTGGAAGACCTACTACAATGGCTCGGTCGGGGGTCAGGCGATCCTGGGCATGCCGGCGGCGCGCCGGATCAAGGTTGCGCGCGGTGACGGGGTCCGGGTCTGGCCCTTCGAGACCGGCTTCAAGGCGCTGACCGAGCAGGACCTTGCAGGCGTCGATGTCGTCCTGGCCGAGGTCTATCCGTCGCTCATCAAGCCGGAAGGCGCCGTCGGCGAGATCAAGGACCTGATGCAGGTCCGCACCCTCGCCGAACACTTCGCGCGCCTGGATGAGGCCAGCAAGTTCGGGGCCGTATTCGCTGCGCCGAAGGGCACGGACCCGCAGGTCATCGAAGACGCCGAACGCGAAGAAGGCTGGATCCTGGGGGCCGGGGTTTAGAAGGCTGTAAGCGAACTGCACCCCCTGAGGTTCCGCCGTCAGAAACTGTGGCCACCGCGAACCTCTCTCCTCACCCGTCTACCGGATTCACACATTGTGATTTGGTCCCAGGATGATGAGGGTTCGCTTGGCGGCCTGGATTTCGAGCCATCCGTTGAGCATGATGATGGGGCCGGGTTTTCCGTAGTATCCGGTCCATCCGCCGAGTCGTGCGCAGACCCATGCGGCGTAGGCGAGGGAGGCCTTGGGGTGTGGGTTCTTCTGTCGTTCGGTCTTACCTTCGAGCTTGGCGCAGAATGCTTCGAG
>JANNFM010000608.1:0-1511 GCA_031379795.1 Alphaproteobacteria bacterium | reverse complement strand
GTTTGACTAAAGCCGGCCCTTTCGGAAGCGCTCCGCCGCCGCGGCGCGCCCCGCCGCCTTCACCCGCATCACCGCCCCCCGGTCCGCGGTTTAGCCCCCCGGGGTCAGCAAATCGTTTGGGAATTCGTGGTCGAGCATCTTCAGGCGCTTGATCTCGTCGCGCAGGCGGCCGGCGGTTTCGAATTCCAGGTTGGCGGCGGCCTCGCGCATGCGGGCCTCCAGGTCTTTCAGGGTGGTCTTGAAGTTGTCGCCCATGAAGGGTTTGCCGTCCTCGGCGACGCCCACCGGCACGGTGACCCGGTCCTTTTCGTAGGGGCTGGCCAAGATGTCCTTGATCGACGACTTGATGCTGGCCGGTGTGATGCCGTGCTCGAGGTTGTAGGCCTCCTGCTTCTCGCGGCGACGCGAGGTTTCGGCCATGGCGCGTTCCATCGAGCCGGTGATGCGGTCGGCGTAGAGGATCACCCGACCGTCGATGTTCCGTGCCGCCCGGCCGATGGTCTGGATGAGCGAGGTCTCCGAGCGCAGGAACCCCTCCTTGTCAGCATCCAGTATAGCCACCAGCCCGCACTCGGGAATGTCCAGGCCTTCGCGCAGCAGGTTGATCCCCACCAGCGCGTCGAAGGCCCCCAGCCGCAGGTCCCGGATGATCTCGATCCGCTCCAGGGTGTCCACGTCGGAGTGCATGTAGCGGACCCTCAGGCCCTGCTCGTGCATGTACTCGGTCAGGTCCTCGGCCATTTTTTTGGTCAGTACGGTGATCAGCGAGCGGTAGCCCTGGGCCGCCACCTGACGCACCTGGTCGATCACGTCGTCCACCTGGCTGAAGCCGTCCTTGTGGACCGGCTTGATCTCCACCGGCGGGTCGATCAGGCCGGTGGGGCGGATCACCTGTTCGGCGAACACGCCGCCGGTGCGCTCCATCTCCCAGGGGCCGGGCGTGGCGGACACGAACACGCTGTCCGGCCGCATGGCGTCAAATTCCTCGAACTTGAGCGGGCGGTTGTCGATGCACGACGGCAGGCGGAAGCCGTATTCGGCCAAGGTGAATTTGCGCCGGTAGTCGCCCCGATACATGCCGCCGATCTGGGGTACGGTCTGGTGGCTTTCGTCCACGAACAACAGGGCGTTGTCGGGGATGTATTCAAAGAAGGTCGGCGGCGGCTCGCCCACACGGCGGCCCGTGAGGTAACGGCTGTAGTTCTCGATCCCGGCGCAGGAGCCGGTGGCCTCGATCATCTCGATGTCGAAAGTGGTGCGCTGCTCCAGCCGCTGGGCCTCCAGCAGCTTGCCGTTGGCGACCATCCAGTCGAGCCGCTCCTTGAGCTCGGATTTGATCAGGTTGACCGCCTGTCGCAGCGTGGGCCTGGGGGTCACATAGTGGCTGTTGGCGTAGATCTTTATGCCCTGCAGGTCGGCGGATTTCTTGCCGGTCAGCGGGTCGAACTCGGTGATGGCCTCGATCTCGTCGCCATACAGGCTGATGCGCCAGGCGCGGTACTCGTAGTGGG
>JANNFM010000161.1:0-2856 GCA_031379795.1 Alphaproteobacteria bacterium | reverse complement strand
CGTCTGATGTCGGGCGAAGTCTCGGTGAACGAACTGGCCGAGCCCTTCGCCATGAGCCAGCCCGCGATCTCCAAGCACCTGAAGGTGCTGGAACGCGCCGGCCTGATCCACCGCAGCCGCGACGCCCAACGCCGTCCCTGCCGCATCGAGGCCAAGCCGCTGGAAGACGCCAACCTCTGGATCGAGCGCTACCGGAGCCTGTGGGAGACCACCTACCAGCGGCTCGATGTCCTGCTCGAGGACATGAAAACCCAAGCAAAGGCGTAGTGCGATGCCCAAACCTGTCACTGTCACCTTGCCCTCGGACCGGGAGGTCACCGTCGTGCGGGTGTTCGACGCTCCGGCCCAGTTCGTCTGGGACGCTCACACCCAGCCGGAGCTCATCAAGCGCTGGCTGGTGGGCTCGGAGGGGTGGAGCATGCCCTATTGCAAGGTCGATCTGCGGGTCGGCGGCCGCTACCGCTACATCTGGCAGAACGTTGCGACGGGGGGTCGCTTTGGCTCCTACGGCGAGCACCTGGAGATTGTCACCCTCGAGCGCATCGTCACCAGCGAGGTGATGGACGGGCTGGGCATGGGCGAGACCATCAACGACGAGCCGGCCTGGAGCGAGGGCGATCCCGCCATCAACACGCTTACCCTCAGCGAGGCTGACGGCAAGACGACACTGCGCCTGAACATGCTGTATCCGTCGCAGGATATCCGGGACATGGCGGTTCAGTCCGGCATGAGCGACGGCATGGCCATGGGTTACAACCTGCTTGACGCGATGGCCGTCATCCAGAAGGCTGGCTAGTCGGCCAACGGCCTACTTGGCTGCGGGCGCCGCCGCTGGAGCCGGCGCGGCCGCCGCAGCCGGGGCTGCTGCGCCCTCTGCGGCAGGTGCTGCGCCCGCGGCAGGAGCCGCAGCGGCGGGTGCGCGGGCCGGGTCCGGTGCCGGGATCGGCAGCGTGCCGCCCTGGCTCTTCAGGTAGGCAATGACATTGATCCGGTCTTCCGACTTCTTGAGACCCACAAAGGTCATCTTGGTCCCGGGGATGTACTTCGCGGGTGACTTGAGGAACTCATAGAGGTGATCGTAGTCCCAGATCGCCTGCTTGGCCCCGAATTCGGTCATGCCTGTCGAGTACGCAAATCCCCCATGGCTGCCGGGTTTACGGCCTTCGACACCCCAGATGTCCGGGCCAGTCCCGTTGGGTCCGCCCTCAGCGATCGAGTGGCAGGAGGAGCATTTGGCGAATACGGCCTTGCCGGCCTCGACGTCTGCCGTCGGAAGAACCGTGCCCCAGTCGGGCAGCGTGTCGGCGACCGCGGCGGCGTCACCGCCTTCTTCGGCGACCTCGACCAGGTAGCCCGGCTTGGCCGGCGCTTCCGATCCGTAGATGCCGGCCGAAAGCTGGCCCAGGCCGATCATGGCCAATCCGGTTGCCAGCGCTGCGCCGGCGATCTTGTTGAACGTAAGGTCGCTCATATTCCGCTCGTCACGCCTCTCATCGGCCATGGGCCAAGGCCCACGAACACGCGGGAATCCCGCCCCTTATTGCGTGCGGCTCTCTTACACGCTACCGGCGCTGGCGCAACAGCCCAAGCGCGTCTGATCGTCAACCCATGAACCCGATTGTCATCATCCCCGCGCGAATGGCCGCGACCCGCCTCCCGGGCAAGCCGCTTGCGGATATCGGGGGTCTGCCAATGATCGTCCGCGTGCTGCGCCAGGCCGAATCGGCGAGGGCCGGTCCAGTGGTCGTGGCGGCGGGCGATTCCGAGATTGTAGCGGCGGTCGAAGCCGCCGGCGGCAGGGCGGTGCTGACCGATCCGGACTTGCCGTCGGGTTCGGATCGCATCCTGGCGGCGCTGGCCCAGATCGATCCTGACGGCGCACATGACGTGGTGATCAACCTGCAGGGCGACATTCCGTTCCTGGTGCCGTCCGTGATCCGGGCGGTCACCGACCTGCTGGCCGCACGCCCGGAATGTGACATCGCCACGGTCATGGTCGCCGAGGCTGAGCGGGCCGAACGCAGCAATCCCGATATTCCCAAGGTCGTCGCCGCACTGGAGTCTGACGGGCGTAGTGCGCGCGCCCTCTATTTCACGCGCTCAGTGTTGTATGGCGACGCCCCGGTGTGGCTGCACCACGGCATTTACGGGTTCCGCCGCGCCGCCCTGGAGGCTTTCACGGCCGCCCCGCCGTCGCCGCTGGAGCAGCGCGAACGTCTGGAGCAACTGCGCGCCCTCGAACTGGGCCTGTCCATCTGGGCCTCCGTGATCGAAGACGCACCGATTTCCGTTGACACCCCCGCCGACCTCGAGCGGGCTCGCGACTACGCCAGGACACAGCCATGACCGGACGCATCGCCTTCCAGGGTGAACTGGGCGCCAATAGTCACGAGGCCTGCACGGCGGCCTTTCCTGACATGGAGCCCGTCCCGCATCCGACGTTCGAAGAGGCGTTCGAGGCGATCAAGAGTGACGATTGCCAGCTGGGCATGATCCCGGTCGAGAATTCCATTGCCGGGCGCGTCGCCGATGTTCACCATCTGCTCCCGTCGTCCGGCCTCAAAATCATTGGAGAGCGGTTCAAGCCGATCCATTTCCAGCTGATGGCCAACCCCGGCGTGAAGCTGGAGGACCTGAAAACGGTCCAGAGCATGGCGATCGCCATCCACCAGTGTCGCAAGACCGTGCGGCGTCTGGGCCTGAAGGCCGAGACCGTGGGAGATACCGCCGGTGCGGCGCGCATGCTGGCCGACCGTCCCGACCCGCACCGCGCCGCGATCGCGCCCGCCTTGGCCGCACAGATCTACGGCCTGGACATCCTGGCCCGCGACATCGAGGACACGCACAACAACACCA
>JANNFM010000077.1:0-7464 GCA_031379795.1 Alphaproteobacteria bacterium | reverse complement strand
CCCCGCCGCACTGCATGACGATCTGCCAGTCCGCTACGGCAAAGCCGTCCGCGCCACCGTCCTCGGCAAAGAAGATATTGTCGGCCCGGTAGTCGCCGTGAACCACCGTGCAGGGCTGTCGCATCACCTGGTCCTGGAGCGTCCCGATCTGGGTTGCGAACCGGTCACCCAGGGCGCGCATCTGTGGCGGCATGGCATCGCCCAGGAAGTCGACTGTCGCAGGCCAGCACTGTTGATAGATCGGCTCCAGCGCCTTCATTTGCGGTGAGTTGAGCGAAATCAGCCACGACATGCCGGGAAGCGCCGGATCGCGCCACCAGCGGCCATGAAGTCCTGCCAGCGACCGCAGGGCTTGTCCGGCCTGCGCCACAGTCAGGCCCTCAAGCTGGTCGGCGACCCTCAGCGGGGTCAGGTCCTCCAGCAGCAATGTGTATTCGCGCAAACCAGGGTCATAGCCGCTGAAATAGGCCTTGGGCGCGCGGATCGGCGTGGAGGGGGCGATTGTCTGATAGAACCCCACCTCCTTCTCGTAGAAATTGAACGCCTGATCGATCTGCCGCGATCCCGGGTCCAGTGAGGTGAGCTTGATGATCAGGTTCTGCGGCCCGCCGCACGCCGGATCGCTGTAGGTCAGGGCCAGCCGCTGCATCGAGCTCTGGAACCCCGCCCCGGCACCCAGCGACTTGCCCTCAAAGGCGACGACGGTGGCGTCACCAATTACCCCGTCGGTCTGCAAAACCTCCGTCAGCCACCGCGGCGTTACCGCATCGAGGGTCCGTGGGAACGTCAGGGTCATCCGGCAATCTCCCTCAGGTGGGCGCGTTCGTTCAGGCTGACCACGTTGCGCTGGCCGCTGCGGGCGCACATGAAGCGGTGGATCGAGGTGTAGTCCGGCTCAAAGAACAGCCTGGGCGTCATCTTGAGAACATGCGCGGTCCAGACATTGATCACCCCGCCGTGGCAGAACACCGCGACCCGCTTGCCGGAGTGGCTCTCGACGATCTCCTCCAGCGCCGCCACCACCGTGTCGTGAAAGCCCGCGATATCGACGCCATGGTTGCCCTGCGCCATGGCCAGCCAGGCTGGATAGTTGTCGCGCTTCAACTCCTCCATCGGCACATAGCGCCCGGAGTCGCGGTCATACTCGGCGATCCCGTCATGCCGGGTGACGACGTGACCAGCCTGGGCGGCGAAGGGCTCCGCCGTCTGGATCGCCCGCATCATCGTCGACGAAAACACCGCATCGATCTTTTCATCCGCCAGCCAGGCCGCAACCCGGTGCGCCTGATCGAGGCCCTTGGCCGCCAGCGGCGGGTTCGACGTATCGTGGCGGCGTTCCGGCAAGCCGTGGCGGATCAGGATCAGTTCCATAGTCGTAAAGTCCCCAAAGAAAGTGTTGGCGCAACAGGGCGTTCAGTCACTCCGTACGCCCCACACCGACAGACGACGGCTCAGGCGCACGGCAGAGCTTGTCTGCGGGATGAACGTCGATTGGATTGTCGATCCAGCCGGTCAAGCGCGGCGATACCAGATTGCGGGACGAGGCCACATACAGCGGTGCGACCGGCGCATCGTCCAGCAAAAGTTGCTCGGCCTGCCCCAACAGGGCGCGACGGCGCGCATCGACGGGCTCGAACTCCGCCGCAGTGACCAGCCGGTCGTATTCCGGGTTGTTGTAGCGCCCATAGTTCTGGCCGCCGGAACTGGAGCGCTGGAGATCCAGAAAATTCAGCGCGTCGAAGCTGATCCAGGCCGCATTGCCGATTTCAAAGTCGCCGTTCTCATAGGCCGCATAGGCAACCTGGGTTTCATTTTGCTCCAGCGACACCTTGACGCCGACAGCGGCCCAGTCGGCCTGGATCGCCGGTACGAACACCGGGGTGTCACCGCCGTTCAGATGTTTGAAGATCAGCTTCAGCGGACGCTTCGAGCTGTAGCCAGCCGCCGCCAGCAGCCGCCTGGCCTCGACCTGACGCCCGGCAAAGGTCATCGCCGCCCAATAGGGTTGCGCCGTCGAGGTATAGTCCTCCAGCCCGGGTGGCAGGAAATTGGTGGCGGGAACCTGCCCGCCCGACAACAGCTTGTCGGTGATGAACGCCCGGTCGATGGACATGCTGAGCGCGCGGCGCACCCGGACATCGCGTAACACCGGGACACCGGCCATGTTGAAGGTCAGATACGCAATCGCGGTGATGGGATTGGCGTGCACATAGTCCGGCATCTGGCCCGGTCGGCGCAGATACCGCAGCCGGTTTGACTGAACCCCCAGATTGAGGTCGAGTTCCCCGGCGCGAACCTGGCGTTCGGCGGTCACCGGATCGGTGGTGGGGTAATAGGCAACCTCCTCGAAACAGGCCCGGACGCCGTCATAGTTCGGGTTACGGCGCAGCACGATGCGGTCGCCCAGCCGCCAGGACTTCAGCGTATAGGGTCCATTGCCGACGTACTGCCCCGGCTTGACCCAGGCGTCGCCCAGCCGCGCGATGGCGTGTCGCGGCGCCGGACGCATGAGCCGGTCTGCGGCCCAGCTGGGCAGGGTGGGCCAGGGATGTTCCAGACGGACGACCAGAGTATCCGGCGAAGGGGCTTCAATGCCCAACGCCTCCAACGGCGCCGTTCCGCTGGCGACCCGTTTCGCGTTGAGGATCGGATACAGCATGAAGGCGCTTTGCGAGGCGGTCCGGGGCGAAAGCGTGCGACGGAGGCCATAGACGAAGTCGTCTGCCGTCACCGGGACACCGTCCGACCACCTGGTGTCGCGGAGCTTGAACGTCCAGACCAGACCGTCGGGGCTGACCGTCCATGACCGGGCGATGGCCGGCACCACCCGCCCATCCGCGCCCCGCCGCGTCAGGCCTTCGGAAAGCTGGCCAATGATGCGGGCTTCCCAGGACCCGGTCGCCTTGGCGGGGTCCAGAGTCTCGGGCTCGGACTGGTTCCCATACAAAAGGCAGCTTTGCCCCGCCGGACAGGTCGGCCGCGCGGCTTGCCGTGTGCAGGCGCTCAGTCCGCCAGCCAGCGTGGCCAGCAACAGCACGCCAGCAATCCAGCGACCCGGGCCCACGACGACCGAAACGACAGCACGGATCGTGCGCGCCATGGCTCAGGTGAACGTCACGTCTCGAACCGGAAGGCGGCACCATCGCGGCGGATATGGCCCGCCGTCGGTGCCGCGTAGTGGGTGCCGATCACCAGGTGTTCGGCGTCCGCCCACTCGGCGAACATCCGGGCGCGGGTGACGGCGGCGGCCTGCTTGTCGCTGTCGAACGAGGGCGACCAGTCCGGGTGAGCCATCTGGCAGGGGTGGTGGCTCATGTCGCCGGTGATGATGGCGGTCTCACCCCCGGATGTGATCATCACACTGACGTGGCCGGGCGTGTGGCCGGTGGTCGGCACCAGCCGCACCTCGGGCGAGACCACGTAATCCAGGCCCACAAATTCGGCCAGACCGGCGTCAAGGATGGGTTGAACCGAGTCCGCCAGGATGGCCTGTTGCTCCGCGTCGCCCTCGGCGCTCCAGTGCTCGAACTCGACACGGCCCAGCAGATAGCGGGCGTTGGGGAACGTCGGCACGAACTTGCCGTCCACCAGCATGGTGTTCCAGCCCACGTGGTCCACATGCATGTGGGTGCAGATCACCGCGTCCACACTGTCGCGGGTCCATCCGGCGTCCTCGAAGGCTTCCAGGAACTTCGTCGCAAGAGGATTGCCGCCGGTCAGGCCGCGCGGCTTGTCGTTGCCGACACAGGTGTCCACCACCAGCCGCAAACCGGGCGCCTCGACCAGCAACGCGTGGATCGAGAGCAGCATCTGGTCCTGCTCATTGACGAAGTTCGGATAGAGCCAGGGGATGGCCCTGAGCGCCGGCGCCGTCGCCTCGGCGATAAAGCCACCGTCTGGCCCACCCGGGATCGGGACCTGCATCTCCTGAACGCGCGTGACCTTGACCGCGCCGACCTGCCAACTGAGCATTCCGCCCTCCCCCGTACTCGTTTTCAACAACGGTAGTGCCCTTCCGGGGCGGAAGGAAATCTAACCTGTCGCCTCGCCAAGGCAACGAACTCGGGTCAAATTTTCATAAAATCCGTCATCCCGGACGCACGCCCGCGGCGGGCGGGCGGACGATCCGGGACCCAGGGCCCAGCGCACCGCTCCGGGTCCCGGCGCTTCGGCCTGCTGGCGCAGGCATGCGGCCGGGATGACAGGCAATTGTAGGGTCATGTTAACCCAGCCCCGGCCGGCTCCCCCGGTGTCGCCCGCGCGACGGCCAACTTGCGCAGGTTCTCCTCGTGATCCGCCCGGCTCAGCTTGTAGGTGGACATCACCGCCAGCATCCCCAGCCACAGCGCCAGAATGGTCGGCGCATAGAAGGCCCCCAGCCGCCACAGCGCCTCGGCGGGCACCTCCGACGGGCTGACCCCGGCCGGGAACTGGGCCAACGCCAGCACGAAGCCGGCGGTGATCACCCCCAGCCCCTGCACCGTCTTGCGGATGAAGGTCGAGGCCGCAAAGAAGATGCCCTCGGACCTGCGACCGGTCTTGAGCTCGGCCTGCTCGACCAGGTCAGCCAGCATCGAGGCCTGCAGGATCTGGAAACAGATGATCAGCCCGGTGTCGAACATCGAGGTCAGCAGCACGATCCAGAAGAGCTCAGGCGTGCCGTTCGCTGGCAGCAAGCCCAGCAACCGCAACACGATCGGCGTCGGCGAGCCCAGGAAAGCGATCAGGCCGATGATCATGGCGCCGCGCTTCTTGCCGATGGTGCGCGTGACGATGGGCGCCATGGTTCCGCCGATCACCGCCGACATGAAGATGCTGATGGTCACCCAGCCGACCTGGCGCGGCGTGAACTCCCAATAGTAGGTGGTAAAATAGAAGGCGAGCGCCGCTGACAGTCCCGTCGCCACCGCCCCCAGCATGAAGGCCAGGAACAGCGACACGAACGAGCGATTGGCCAGGGTCTCGAAGATCTCCCGGAAAACCAGGCCCAGTGACATCGCCCGTTTCGGCGGCGGGTCTTTCAGGTGGGCGATCCGCGAATGGGTCCCCAGTGACGAGACCATCACCGCCAGAAAGATCAGCGCTGAAGCAATCATCCCGTAGACGGCGTAAGCGTCGCGATTGAACTGGCCGTTCTTGATCGTCGCCGTGGCAAACGCGGGGAACAGCACCATGAACATCAGCACCGACATCACGTTGCCGCCGGTCCAGCCAAAGAAGGAGCGGAAGCTCAGCAGGGAACTGCGCTGGTCGTAGTCATCGGTCAGTTCCGGGGCCAGGGCCGAACTGGGCGTTTCGAAAAAGGTGATGAACGTGCGGATCAGCACAGACAGCGCCAGCACGTACCAGAACAGCGCGGTGTTGGACCAACCGACCGGCGGATTCCACAGCAGATAGTAAGTCGCCGCCACCGGGATGGCCGAGGCGTACATGAACGGATGCCGTCGCCCCCAGCGGGACCGCAGATTGTCCGACCAGTAGCCGACAATGGGGTCGCTGATCGCATCCAGCACCAGCGCCAGGGTGATCGCCAGCCCGACCATCCGCGCGTCCACGCCCAGAACCTGACTGTAGAAGATCAGCAGGAAGTAGTTGAACC
This sequence comes from Alphaproteobacteria bacterium, assembly GCA_031379795.1. GTDB lineage: Bacteria > Pseudomonadota > Alphaproteobacteria > Caulobacterales > Caulobacteraceae > Phenylobacterium. The sequence continues at coordinate 1,865 of JANNFM010000077.1, read as the reverse complement.
CGTGGTCCTTGACCCCGTAGGCGACCGTGCCGAAACCGTAGGCCACCTTGGTCCAAAGCGACGGCGGCGGCACTGTGAGGGTCGCATCAGCCATGGATTTTCCGCCCGTCAGATTATGGTTGCACCCGCACCGTCGAGGGCGCGGACCGTCTCCGCCACTCTCGAAGACCCGCACGGGTATGTAAATCTCCCATCTGCTGCCCTACGATCCCTCCAAAGGTCGCAAGGGCCATGGGGGACACGACATGAAACATCTGGCGGGCAAGGTCGCACTGGTCACCGGCGCAGGCTCCGGGATCGGCCTGGGGATCGCCACCGCGCTGGCCCAGGCCGGGGTCAAGGTGATGCTTTGCGACATTCAGCAGGACGCGCTCGACAGCGCCCTGGCCGGCTTGCGCGCCACCAACGCTGACGTCGCGGGCGTCCTGGCTGACGTCTCGCTGAAGGATGATCTGCGCGCCGCCGCAGAGGCCACACTGGCGGCTTACGGCGAGATCCACATCCTGATCAACAACGCCGGCGTCACCGGCGGCGGCGGCTACGGGGCATGGACCGACGCCAGCTGGGACTGGACCCTCGGCGTCAACCTGATGGGCGTGATCTGGGGTGTCGAGATCGTCGGTCCTCTGATCGAACGCCACGGTCAGGGCGGCCACATCGTCAACACTGCCTCCATCGCCGGCCTGCTGTCAGGCACCGGCAATCCCTACAACGTCAGCAAATATGGCGTGGTCGCCCTGTCCGAGGGCCTGCGGAACGAGCTCGCACCCCGCAACATCGGCGTCTCGGTGCTGTGCCCGGGCTTCATCCGCACACAGATCATCGACTCCGTCCGCAACCGCCCCGAACGGTTCGCCGACACGACCCCCACGTCGCCCCAGGAAAGGCCCGCCCAGTGGCTGACCCAGGTCCGCGACCGCATCGACCAGGGCATCGATCCTTTGTACGTCGGCGAACTGGTCCGCGAAGGCATCGAAAACGACTGGCCGTACATCTTCACCGACACCGAGTTCGAGCCTCTGATCGAGGCGCGGTTTGCGGGGATCAAGGCCGGGTTTGATCGGGTGCGGGGCCGGGTGACACCGAAGGGGTAAGTGGCGTCTACGCGCGGCTCGCGCATCTCGGATACTTCTGATCTTCGTGTCCGATGGACGTTCAGCTGACGATGATGGTCCGGTATCACGGCATCTCCTTGCCTCAATCCGCTTGCATCCATCTGCGACCCAATGCGTTGGCGCTCAATGGAAAACAATCCGAACGTGAATCCCGGCGGCGACGGCGAGACGATCGAGGTCACCGACGCAAGGGGTGCGCAGAAGACCGGCTACATGCGCTGGGTCCTGATGATCAGTACGGTCCTGGGGTTGGCGGCCACCATGATCGCCTGGTTCATCATGCGCCCATAACGGACGGTCAGGCTTACATCTTCACCGCCAACGAGTTCGAGCCACGGATCGACGCCACGGTCGGATGGGTCCCACGGACCGCTGCGCGACCGTGGGATGACGGTTGTTGGGCGGGTGGCGCGCGGCTCTACCGTACCCTTCTGCGTTCTCTGCGTTTTCTGCGATTCAAAAACCCTTCGGCCTGTGAGCGCGAAAAGCTTGACTCCTTTGCCTAGATGTTCTATGTTTGTTCTCATGCAAGCTGCTCCCGTCCTCACACCTAAGCGCATCGACGCCATGCTGGCGGCGGTGGCGGAGGTGTGCATGGAGGGGGTCACCGAGGCCGGGGTGTGGATCAAGGCCGCCACCGACGTCGAGGCGTTTGAGCGCACCTCACGGGCGCTCCAGACCCATTGCCGCAACCTGCGCCAGACCATTGCCATGAAGCAGCGCTTTGATCGTGAGCAGCTCGCGTTGAAG
>JANNFM010000062.1:0-3400 GCA_031379795.1 Alphaproteobacteria bacterium | reverse complement strand
GTCTTGGCAATATTCCACCCGCCCATCAGTAACAAAACGAGCGAGAGCACGAACAGCAAATGATCATAACCGGTGATGATGTGTTCGACACCGAGCGCAAAATACGTCTTTGCCACTTGGCTTCGCCCGGCCCTTGAAAGCACCGTCGTCATCGGCCTCTCTGGAGTCAGCCGCGCAGCCTGAACGGGGCGACCAAGTGGTGCAATACGGACGAGCGCATCAGTAAAACTTGTATCTAGTCCAGTTAGTCCGACCTGTTGTCCAGCAAGCGGTCCTGCGCATCGTACGTGGCATTGAGCGTCCCCCCGGCATCGGTTCGGCTAAGACGATTGCCATTGGGATCGTAACCGTAGCTCGCCGTGACGACGCCGTCGTGGCGAACCTCGCTGAGGAGGCCGGCGAGGTCGTAGCCGTAATCGACAACGCGCGTGGTGCCCCCGACCGCCTGAGCGATCTGGCTCAGCCGCCCGAGTGAATCGCGGCTGGGTGTGGTTGCGGCCCTGGGATCTGTGATGGTCTACCTGCTGATCTGGGCGATGATGCGCTGGCGGCAGGAACGCGGCGGGCTCATCGGACCGGCGATCACCCTGACCTACCCCGCCATATTTGTCGCGCTCATTGCCGCGACTCTGTTTGTGGGCAGACTTCGCGCGCAGGTCTGGGGTGACGGCTCCCAGTCGGCCAGCGACGAGACCCGGAAATTGCAGTGGGCAATGGCGATACCGAAAATCTTCAGCAACCCGATGGGCCACGGCATCGGGCAGGGCGGCAAGGTGCTTGGATTTACCAACGGCGCGGGAATCGGAACGATCGACTCCTACTATCTCAGCGTGCTTCTGGAACTCGGAGTCGTCGGTTTTGTGGTCTACTATTCAATGGTTCTCAGGGTGGCGTGGATATCGGCCAGGACGGTCATCCTCTCCAGGCAGGAACGTGAGATCCGCCTCCTGATGCCCATCTCGGTGTCGCTGGCAAACTACGTCCTCGTAAAGGCTGTCCTGAGCCAGGAAGCCAATCACCCTTTGATTTTCATGATGCTGGGCGGAGCCATAGCGCTCATCTATCGCAGCCGTCAGGGTGATCTTGGTCATAACGGGCAGCCACCAAGGATATCCGGAGACCCGACCGGTGGTCTCGGTTCTCAGAACAAAAGCCGTGAGGGCCGCGCAAAGAAGCCGCCAAAGTCAGACCTGGGCTGGCTCCCGCTGATCATGTGGATCATCGTCGGTTCGATGCTTATAGCTGTTGTACTGACACTGCTTCGGGGCGTCTTCTGAGTATGGGACCGCGAGCAACATCGAACGCCCGTGGCCTCGTCTATGGCGGCGGAATAGTTCTTTCAGGTTCCGTTAGCGCGGTTGAACCCATGATGCAGACGTCATTATTCAGAAGCGACGGGCTGTGACCGTGCGGCTCTTCAGCGGAACATCATTTTGACGTCCCCAAGTTCGACAGGTGACCATGAAACGCCGGGCGTGGCCTTCGCCAGGAACCTTCACCTGTTCGGCAATGCAGTGGCTGTAGTTGTGGACGGCGGCAAATCCATCACCTATGCCGAGTTGGCTGATCGCGCCGACGCCTTCGCCGCATCGCTAGGCAGGCCAGCATGCCTTCTGTTGATTGAACCTCGAACCAACTGGACCCGTTGGTGGCCTACGTCGGAGCGCTGCGCGGGGGGCATCCAGCAATACTTGCGGCGGCCGGCGCGGATCACTCGCGTCTACGCGCCACCTTTGCCCCAGACGCTCGATTTTTCGAGGGTGACATAGGTTGGGTGCTTGAACGGAACACCGCAGCCAGCACCCAACCTCCTCCACCGCAGCGTCGGAGCGATCGCGGCGGCCAGCTTCTACATTTACCTGACCCACGTCATCGTCGTGTGGGTGATTTACTGGAAGCTGGGTTACCATAATCTGCCGGTCAATCTGGCGGCGTCGATTGCGCTTGGAATCAGCACCTGGTGGGCATCTCAACGGTTCGCCGAATGGCGTGGCCCCGCGCGCGCCACCGGGACCGCCTGAATCGGAGACGGGACACTGCCGTGACTTACCGCCGCAGACACCTGACATTGATCGCTCAAACCCTGGCCGTCGCGTCATTAATCCTGATAGTTGGTTGCGGGTTGCCCGCAGCGAAGGGCGAAACCGCTCTGGCTCAGGACAAGTCGCAGGTCCTGGCAACCCTCGCTGACGGTCACAGGATTAACCTGCGCTGTATCGGACGCGGGGCGCCGACGGTGTTGCTGGAGGCTGGTTTCGGGGCGGATTCCGGGGCGTGGTTCAAGGTCCAGCCGGCGCTCTCGCGCCAAACACGGGTCTGCGCCTATGACCGGGCCGGATCCGGTTTCAGCGACCTCGGTCCCCTACCCCGGGACGGGGCGACCCTGGCGCGCGATCTCGACCAGACCCTGCGCGTCGCGAACATCAAGGGGCCCTATGTGGTGGTCGGCCATTCCGCTGGCGGGCTGTATGCGCGGCTGTTTGCGGCCAGACGGCCCGGGGATGTGGTAGGGCTTGTCCTGCTGGATCCGACGGTGGAGCGGCGCGCGCCACGCCCCCAGGGCGACGGCCTGGATGGGATCCGACGGCGACTGCAGCGTTGCATCGCGACCTCGGCAATCTCGCCCCAGCCTCCCCCGGGCGATCCACAATGGTCCGGGTGTTTCTCGGCCCGATCCAGCGAGCGGGCCGTTGAGATCGCCCGAAACCCCGAGACCTGGCGGGGTCAACTTTCGGAATTAGACAACATCTTCGGCCGCACGTCGGAGCAAGTGGCGCGGATCGGCTCCGTTCTGCACGACGTACCGATGTATGTGATCACGGCCTCGGAGACGGCTGCGTCGGCGCCCACCGTCCCGTTCGGTCCGCCGATCTCGGTCTGGGAGGCTCAGCACCAGCAATTGGCCGCCCAGTCGCGACACGGTTTCCAGACGACGGTGCTGTCACCGCATCTGGTGATGATCGCGCGGCCCGAGGTGGTCATCGCCGCCGTCGAGGCCATGGTGTCTGCGACCCGCGCCGGCAGGGCACCAGACCCACTTCCCACCAGCGAGACCGCGCCGCTGCCACAAGTCGACAAGCCGGAGGACCCGGGTCCCAACCCGTTCGGTCAATCCTTGGGCGCCGCGCCCGGCCTTGGGCCAAAGTGATCTGGCCTCTGGCATCGGGTCCGCGCTAAAAGGGTCGTCTTGAGGTAAGGTCGAGCATGGCGCACACGCACCAGATGATGGCGAGGATGATCACAGGCTTGGGCGTGGCCTTGGTCGCCGTGACGCTGGCACACGCTCAGGTTCTCGAAATTGGAGATGACGGAGGGGTCACCACCTATTCCGGCCCCAGCGTCCACACCGATCAAGGTGTGCGGCTGATCGTCTCGCCTGAGGCTGTCACAGCCCGGTCTC
>JANNFM010000052.1:0-1732 GCA_031379795.1 Alphaproteobacteria bacterium | reverse complement strand
GAGCCCCCTCCACCCCGCTACGCGCGGTCCCCCTCCCCCGATGGGTGAGGAGAAAGGCACCTGCGGCGACCGAGCTCTCTGCCGACTCACTTTCGTGCATCCGGCAACTCCTTAGCCGCAACGGACTTCGGTGATGCGGCCCGTGCCGGCGTCGAACAGGATGTTCAGCCGGGTTTCGTCGAAATCCTGGGCCACGGGACAGGTGGTGCACGCGACCCGATGACGCTCTGGCCGGAGCGGGACCGGGGCCTCAAGCCGTGAGCGGCCGATCAGATGCTGCAGGTTTGCGGCACCGCATTGATCGACGACAGGTGCGGGCTTCGGGACCTCCGGCGGGGCCGCAACGGCGACCGGTGCAGGCGCGACCTGCGGGAGTGTTGAACACGCGCTCACGGTCAGCAGCGCCGCCGCCAGCAGAAACCACCTCACGCCTGTTTCTCCCAGCCACGGGCCTGCTGCTTCCAGTAGGACATGGGCAGGCCCCGCGCCTTGACGGCGGTCCATTGTCCCCGCGCCGTCCGCAGCTGATCCTCGTCGGCGCCGTCGAACACCACGATGCAGCGTTGATAGCCCTCCAGGTCTCCGGGCTCGGCGCCGTCGATCAGGAACAGGGCGTCCGCGCCGTTCAGATTTTCAGTCCCACTGGTGAGCAGGATGGGCTGACGCGCCGCGTCGGGCTCGGTGGCCGGCGCGTGGGGAAGGAAGCTGTCGTCCCGGTAGCGCCACAGCCATCCGTCCAGATGGTCGATACGCTCTGACGTGGGGGTACGGACAATGGCCTTCCAGCCGCGCTGCAGCGTCTTTTCCAGCAACTCGGGCAAGGCCTGATCCAACCCGGTGCGCTCCAGGTGATAGAACCAGACCTCGCAAGCGGTCTCAGCCATGAGATGGCTCCAGCCTGTCCGCCAGCCCCTCAATGGCGCCAGCAACAGCTTCGGGATGCGTCAGCATGGCCAGATGATGCAGGGGCAGGTTCACAACCGGCCAACCCTGCCGGGTTGCGCCCCGGGCTTCGTCGTCATAGGCGCCACTCAGGCGAAGATACGCCGCCGGGACCGTCAGCCCGGCCGATGGCGCGGGCTCTGCGAAATAATCCAGCGGCAGAGGCGCCAGTTCCGCCAGCAGCGCCTCGCGCACCGTCGGCTCCGGGACCAGCCGCTCCAGCGCGCCTGGCGGCCACCAGCGATCCCACGACGGCAGCATCCCGAACTCCGCTCCGGACCGCAGGCTGTCGGCCAGTTGGGGTGGCGCGGTATCAAACCAGCTGCGGCCAGGGTGCGGCAGGATCGCGTCGGCGAAGATCACGCCCTTCAGATGGCCCCAGGCAGCCTCCAGCGCCGGGACCAGTGCACCGGCCCCGCTATGGACCACGATCACTGCCGGCACATCGCCCAGCGCATCCGCCATGGCATTCGCCAACGACCGGTAGAAAGTTTCGGTCAAACCGGAGAGTATCGGCCATGCGGGGGCGGAAACCTCCCTGCCCCGATCTCGCAGCACCGCCGCAACGCCCTGCCAGGTCAGTCCGCCCAGCAGCGGGCTGTGCAGCAGGACGATGCGATCAGACACGGCGATATCAGCCCTCGTACCGGTCTTGCACCATCCGGTTCAGCAGACGTACGCCATAGCCGGTGGCGCCATCCGGACTGGTCGGAACCGAGGAGGGCTTCTTCCAGGCTGTCGAGGCGAGAACGAGGGCCTGTGGCGCATGCCGTTGCCGGCTGCTTATGAA
>JANNFM010000051.1:0-2411 GCA_031379795.1 Alphaproteobacteria bacterium | reverse complement strand
GACGCCGGCGGCGCGCATGTCGTCCATCACCTGCATCACCTCTTCCTTGGCCTCGCCGAGGCCGACCATGATGCCGGACTTGGTGAACTGGACCGGATCGCGCTCCTTCACGCGCTCCAGCAGACGTAGGGAATTGTAGTACCGGGCCCCGGGCCGGATGCTGAGATAGAGACGCGGCACCGTTTCCAGGTTGTGGTTGAACACATCGGGTCGGGCGTCGATCAGGTCGAACACGCCCTCGACCGGTTTGCGCAGGAAATCCGGGGTCAGGATCTCGATGGTTGTCCCCGGCGCCGCCGCGCGGATCGCCAGCACGACAGCGGCGAAGTGCCCCGCGCCACCATCCGCCAGGTCGTCGCGGTCCACAGACGTGATCACCACGTGCTTTAGACCCATCTTGGCTACCGCGTCGGCCACCCGCGCCGGTTCAGTGGGGTCCAGTGGCCCCGGCTTGCCGGTCGCCACATTGCAGAACGCGCAGGCCCGGGTGCAGGTCTCGCCCATGATCATCATGGTCGCGTGGCTTTTTGACCAGCACTCCCCGATATTCGGGCAGGCCGCCTCTTCGCACACCGTCACCAGCCCGTGGCTCTTCACGATCTCACGGGTGGCGTTGTAGCCCGCAGACCCCGGCGCGCGGACCCGCAGCCACTCAGGCTTGCGCAGCAAGGGTGTGTCCGGCTTCGCCTGCTTTTCCGGATGGCGCAGTCTGGGCGCCTTCAAAGTGTCTATAACCACGGCCATGGTCCCTAGATCGTCCTTCACGGCGTTCGGATCAAGCACAGCCGTGGTTTGACCGCCGCAGCTTTGACGATGAGATGCACCAGGACATCGACCCCTGAGGAGACACCATGCGTTTTGCCCTGATGATCCTGGCGGCGACCGGCCTTATGGCTGGCGCAGCCTCCGCCCAGACCGTGGCCGCAGTCGCGCCCCGCGCCTATGACCTGGCCCCCTGGTGGATGGACAAGCCGATCATTGCGTCCGTCGGTTTGGTCTGGACCGAGATCCAGGCCAACCGCGCGACCACGTCCGCTGTCTATCAGGTCGTCGACAAGGACTCTGACGTCGCCATGAAGGCCGCCGCCGACAAGGTGCGCGCCCTGGGCCAGGCCCTTGAGGCGTTTGGAGCCGACAAGGTGCGGATCGCCACCACCTTCAGCATCACACCGCTGTACGCCCAGTATCGCGACAAGGACGGCCAGATCAATCAGAACGAACGCGCCGACAAGATCGAGCGTTATCAGGTCTCGGCCCAGGTTGGGGTGGATATCCGTGACGTCCGGGTCGCGGAACGGGTCTATGCCACCCTGATGTCGGCGAAGCCGTCGTCGACCGGAGATATCCAGTTCCGGTTGGAGGTGGAAAACGACACCCGCACCCAGATGTCGCGTCTGGCGGTCGAGGACGCGCGACGTCGCGCGCTGTTGGCCGCCGAGGCTGCGGGCACCCGCGTCCTGGGCGTGAAGCTGATCGATCCAACAGCCAGAGCCTGCGAAACCGACGTGCTGGTCGCCGGCGCAGGCCGACCCGGCGCGGACTACCAAGCCTATCGCGTTGCGGCCCCGGCATCGCGGGCGATGGCCGCCGACATCCAGGAAGTCATGGTGACAGCGCAGCGAAGGGCCGTTGAAGTGGGCCTGAACCCCGATGCGATCCGCCTTCCACTTCAGCCTCCGCTCGAGCGCATCGAGTCCCGCGCCTGCGTCGTGTTCAGCCTCGGCGGCTGACGGCAGCGATACCGATCTTTCCACAGCGTGCGCCAGCCGATACGATCAACCCAACAATAACAATCGGGAGGCGCGCCCTTGCGTCCGTTTGACAACGCCCTGGCGCAATCCACGGTTTTTGATGCGCTGATCGCCGCGTCGAAAACCTATGGCTCCAAGAAGCTGATCCTGGAGGACCAGGAACGTAACCCCCTCAGCTATTCCGATCTGATCCGCGGCGCGTTTGCGCTGGGCGGCAAGATCGCCGGCTTCACGCGCAAGGGCGAGCGGGTCGGCGTAATGCTTCCCTCCAGCTCCGCCGGCGTGGTGACGTTCTTCGGCCTGCACGCCTATGGCCGCATACCGACCATGCTCAACTTCACGGCCGGCATCCGGAACCTCAAGGCCGCCTGCGAACTGGCTCAGGTCCGTACCGTTCTGACCTCTCACCGGTTCGTCGAGCAGGGAAAGCTGCATGATCTGGTCGATGCGCTCGAGACCCTGACCAAGGTGGTCTACCTGGAGGACGTCCGCGCGACGATCGGCCTGCCCGACAAGCTGTTCGCCGCAACCGCGGGTGCGTTTCCGGCGCGTTTTCGGGCCGCGACCAAACCCTCAGACCCAGGCGTGATCCTGTTCACGTCCGGCAGCTTCGGCGCGCCGCGCGGCGTAGTGCTCAGTCAATCCAACCTGGTGTCCAAT
>JANNFM010000032.1:0-2701 GCA_031379795.1 Alphaproteobacteria bacterium | reverse complement strand
AGCCATTTGCCCCGCCGCTCCGCCAATGGCGACCGTCGTGTCGACACCCATCCGCGACAGCATGTCCGCCAGCATCTCGGCGACATCGCGCTCGTCGTCGATGACCAGCGCCCGGCCTTGCACCGTCTCGGCCGCGGCCGGCTTGGCCACAGCGGTTGCCGGTGCAACGCTCCTGAAGGGCAGGGTGACAACGAACGTCGTGCCCAAACCGGCATCCTCGACACCTATGGTCCCGCCGTGCGCCTCCACGACCCCACGCGAATAGGACAGGCCTATGCCGGTGCCCGCGCCGATGGCCTTGCTTGTGAAAAAGGGATCGAAAATCCGGTCGCGGGTCGCCGCGTCGATGCCTTTGCCCGTGTCGGTGATTGAAAGCCTGATGCCGTTCCCGCCATGCGACGTGGTGACCGTGATCCGGCGTTCGCCGCTCACCCCCTCAAGCGCCTGTCGGGCATTGGTGAGGAGATTGGTAATCACCTGATGAAGCTGGTCGGGGTCCGCCTCGATTTCGGGAAGGTCGTCATCCAGTCGAAGCTCCAGCGTCACGTTGGCGGCGCGCAACTGATACTCGGTCAGCTCAATGGCCAGATGCACCTGCTCGTTGATATTGACCGACCTGTACTCGGGCAGTTTCTGCCGCGCCATGGCCAGAAAACTTTGAACGATGCGCGCGCAGCGGTCGGCCGCGCGTCTGATCTTGCTGATCCGCTCCGCATGTGCGGTCCCCTCCAGATCCTCGGCCAGCAGCGCGGTTTGTCCGACGACCGCGGCGAGCGGGTTGTTGAGCTCGTGACTCACGCCCGCAAGCATCGATCCGAAGGCAGCCAGTTTTTCGGACTGGAGCACGCTCTCGCGCGACGCGGCAATTTCTGCGGCCGCCGCGACTTCCTGGGTGCGGTCAAACACCAGACCACCGACGTGGATGATCTTTCCGGTGGCGTCACGGATGGGAAAACGGGTCGCCGAAACGTGGCGCTTGCCATCGGGCAAATCCATCGTCGTTTCGAACGAGTATGGCTTCCCCGCCATCAGGTTGGTTCTGACCGCATCCTTTGCATGCTGCGTCCATGTGGCGGGCAAGAGTGCGCTGCCGTTTTTTCCCTTCAGGAACTCGGGGCCCATTTTCCGCAGCCCGAAATGATCGGCGAGATAGGCATTCGCGGCAACGATCGTGCCGTCCATGGAGGAGAGAAAGGCCAACCCTGGAAGATTGTCGAAGAAGGCTTGCAGCGAAGCTCGCGACTCCACCAGATCGGCGCGGGCACGACGTTCCTCGGTGACATCGACGAAGAAATTGCCGACGAGTTCGACCTTGCCCGCACTGTCGATCACCGGGAATGACTTGATCAGCAGGTTCATCGCCTTGCCGGAAGGGCCATGAAATTCGGTCTCGATGGTTGTATCTGCGCCAGCCAGCGGATCGAGAAACAAGGGGCGTCCCAGCGCCTTGTTGTCAGGGAAAAAAGCGTCGAAGAACGCGATTGGCTGCGCGATCAGCTGTTCCGCCGTCATGTCGTAGAACGACGCCCCGTACCGGTTGACCATGACAAGATTGCCGGCCGGATGCCGAAACATCATGCCGATCGGCGCATGGTCGAGGAAGGCCTGCATCTGCCTTTGGCTGTTACGAAGTTCCTGCAGCCTGGCCAGTACCGAATGCCAGATCCTGGGCAACTCGGGGGGGCGCCGCGCTTCGTCGCCACCTGACTGGGCAAAGGCCAGAAGCTGGAGCGCGGGCCGATTGACCAGCCAACCCATGTACAGAAAAATGATGATGGTCGGCAGCCCGAGCGCAAGGACGAAGAGAATGAAGGGCAAATTGGCGCGCAGCGCGCTGTTCCAGATCTCGGCATGATCGATGCTTGCAATCAGCTGTACCTGACCGCCGGCGGCTGACACCGGCCGGAGTTCGGGCGCCTCGCCGTCCGTCCCCGACGAAATCGGTGATTTCGAAGAGGATGCAATGTCCGATCGGTAGGTCACCCCCAGAGGCGAAAGCGCATTTAGAGCGGCCAGTGCTTTTGACCGGTCCACCGGCCCTGCGCCGGCCGTCGTCTCCATAACGAGGGCGGCAGCCGCAACAGATCGGTCGACCTCCGCCTCCATCTGGTCTCGGGTGATCCACACACCGCGAACGACCATCACGATCATGAAACAGGACGCGAGGGCATAGGCGGTGACGCGCAGGGCGGTCAGCATGCGCTGCGTCTCGCGGGAAAAGGCCGCCGGGATCGCCAGTCTGCGGGCCGCTTCAGTCACAGGGCTGCTGCGCTCCTGCTGGATATGCATTTCATGTGAACCAGAAACTCCCGCTTCCCCGACAATGATCTGCAATTTGCGACCCTCGGGTATCGATGGGCTAGACCATCCGTTTTGATCAAGCCATCATTTTCGGGTCCGCATCGGCACCGGTGGAGCCAGTCAGACGGCTACGCACCTCCAGCACGGGGCCAGATGTGTTCGCGTGTTGTTCTTGGGACATGCACCGAACATCGGCGGTTTGGGGCGGACACTCCGCGCCTTGGCTCAGATCCGATTTACGGTGACAGTTGGATCCGATTTACGGTGACATCGCGTAATTGAAGTAGGCCCATCCAGACCTGAGGATACGAAGTCGGAGCGAGTGGATCGCTGCGCTTCAAACAGGAGGATGGACCCAATGGAAGTTTATGTCGGGTTGGATGTGTCGGACAAGTCCACG
>JANNFM010000020.1:0-3270 GCA_031379795.1 Alphaproteobacteria bacterium | reverse complement strand
GACGCCGGGGCCCTTTTCGATTCCAGCTTGGCTGCAACGCTCCGTTCATCGACGCGGGCGTAAAGTGGTGGAGAGAGGTACTCTGGAATGTCGCCGATTATCACCGCAGCGCTTTCGATGGTGTTCGTCGGTCTGGTCCTGGCCGCAGCCCTCGAAGATGCGCTGTCGTTCACGATTCCGAACTGGGTGTCCCTGGCCCTGTTGGCGGCCTTTGGTCCTGCCGCGATAGCCGTCGGGATGCCGGTCCCCACAATGGCTTTGAACCTCGGCATTGCAATCGCGGCATTGGTTGCGGGCATGGTGATGTTTGCGCTGCGTTGGCTGGGCGGCGGCGACGCCAAGTTACTGGCTGCGGTCAGCCTATGGCTGGGCTGGACGGCACTCCCGACCTTCCTGATCGGAACCGCCATGGCCGGCGGCGCGTTGGCGATCATGCTGCTGACCCTGCGTTCGGCTGCGTTGCGCCCCTTGATCCTGCTCGGCCCCCGTTGGGTGACACGGTTGGCAGAACCCGGGGAGGGCGTGCCGTACGGGGTGGCCATTGCTGTGGGCGCGTTTACAGCCCTGCCGTTGACCCTGTTCGGCGCGGCGCTGGGGCTCTAGGTTATCGGCATGTCAGACCCCATCCTCCAGATATGGGACGGCCACGCCGTCCCCATCCATGCCCTCACAGAGGCCGAGGCGACAGTCGTGCTGGCTGGCGATGCATATGCCGCAGCCCTGGCCGCTACGGCCGATTTCAAGGGCAAGGTCGGCCAGTTGCTGATGATCCCGGGCGCCGACGGCGCACTGGACCGCGTGCTGTTCGGAGCTGGCGACGCCCAGCATCCAGTCGCCTTCCGAACCCTGCCCGGCAAACTCCCGGCCGGCGTCTATCGGATCGCGGCCCAGCCGGATGGTGTAACCGCCGATCAGATCGCGCTCTACTTCGCGCTGGGGAGCTATCGGTTCGACCGCTACAAGGCCCACAGCGGCGAGCGCGCCCGCCTGGTCGTGCCCGAAGCAGACGTCACCGAAATACTGCAGATTGCCCACGCCTGCGCCCTGGCGCGAGACATGATCAATACCCCGGCCAATGACATGGGGCCGCTGCAGATCGAGACCATCGCCCGCGAGATCGCCGAACAGCACGGTGCCCGCATCACCGTGATCGAGGGCCCCGGGCTTTTGGAAGCGAACTATCCCGCCGTGCATGCGGTCGGCCGCGCCGCCGACCCGACCCGCGCGCCGCGCATGATCGAGATGACCTGGGGCGAGGCGGACAAGCCGCTGGTCTGCCTGGTCGGCAAGGGCGTTGTGTTCGACACCGGCGGGCTCGACATCAAGCCGTCGGCGGGCATGCGCAACATGAAGAAGGATATGGGCGGCGCCGCGCACGCCCTGGCCCTGGGCCGGATGATCATGGCGGCCGGGCTGCCGGTGCGACTGTCGATCCTGGTTCCCGTGGTCGAGAATGCGATTTCCGGCGACGCCATGCGTCCCGGCGACGTGCTGGCCTCGCGCAAGGGCCTGTCGATCGAGGTGGGCAACACCGACGCCGAGGGACGCCTGATCCTGGCCGACGCCCTGACGCGGGCCTGCGAGCTGGACCCGGCGCTGACCATCGACATGGCGACGCTGACCGGCGCGGCGCGGGTGGCGCTGGGGCCGCAGCTGCCGCCCTATTTCACCGACGACGAGGGTCTGGCCGCCCAGATCGAGGCCGCGGCGCGCGCGGAGTGGGATCCGCTTTGGCGCCTGCCCCTGTGGAAAGCCTATGGCGACGCCCTGGATTCAGATGTCGCCGAGATCAAGAACGACCCGGACGCCTGGGCGCAGGCCGGCGCGGTGACGGCGGCGCTGTTCCTGCAGCGGTTCGCGCCCAAGGGAGCCTGGGTGCATCTGGACATCTTCGCCTGGAACCCTCGCGCGCGGCCCGGCTGGCCCAGCGGCGGTGAGGCCCAGGCGATCCGTGGCCTCTACCGGATGATCCGCGAGCGCTTTGCATGAAGCACGATCCCCGCATCACCCCATGGCGAGACGGCATCGCGGCGCGCGGGCTGGAAGGCCTGATGGAGGCCGAGGTCTATCTCGACACCCGCACCATGACCTGTGTTGCGGCGGCCAGCGCGATCCGCGCTGCGCCCGATGCCAACGCGGAACAGATCGACCAGTTGCTGTTTGGCGAGCGCTTCGAGGTGCTGGAGGAAGAGGGCGTCTGGCGTCTTGGCCAGGCGTTGCGCGACGGCTATGTGGGCTATGTCGAGGCCAGCGCTCTGAAGCCGGCGGAGACTTCGATCACGCACAGGGTCGCGGCGATCCGCACCTATGCCTTTGCCGAACCTAGCATCAAGTCACGGGCCGCAGGGCCATACTCCATCAATGCCCTGGTCTCGGTGGAAGCTGTCGACGGCCGCCTGGCCAAGGTCGCCGGGGCCGGCTGGATGACGGCGTCGCACCTGGCGCCGATCGGAACCTGCGAAGCCGACTGGGCTGCGGTCGCAGAACAGTTTCTTGGGGCCCCCTATCTGTGGGGCGGCCGCGAGAGCCTGGGCCTCGACTGCTCGGGTCTGGTGCAGCAGGCGCTGTTCGCCTGTGGCCGCGCCTGTCTGCGCGACGCCGACCAGCAGGAAGAGATGGGCGTAGAAATCACGGCGCAGGAATTCGGGCGCGGTACGGATCGCCGTCGCCGCCGCCGTGCAGGCCAGCGTGCGCGTATCTAGATAGACCTCGGCCTCCATCAGGCCTTCGAGGCCGCGCGCCGCGATGCCGTCTCGCCATGGGGTGATGCGGGGGTCGTGCTTCATTGAAACCGCTCGCGGATCATCCGGTAGAGGCCACGGATCGCCTGCGCCTCACCACCGGCGGGCCAGCCGGGCCGGGCGCGAGGGTTCCAGGCGAAGATGTCCAGATGCACCCACGAGCCTTTCGGCGCGAACCGTTGCAGGAACAACGCCGCCGTAACAGCCCCGGCCTGCGCCCAGCCGTCTGGGTCGTTCCGGATGTCGGCGACATCGCTATCCAGCGCCTCGCCGTATGCTTTCCACAATGGCAGTCGCCACAAGGGATCCCATTCAGCCCGCGCTGCGGCCTCGATCTGGGTGGCCAGGCCCTCGTCGTCGGTGAAGTAGGGCGGAAGCTGAGGGCCGAGCGCTACGCGCGCAGCACCCGTGAGCGTGGCCATGTCGATGGTCAACGCCGGGTCCAGCTCACAGGCCCGGGTCAGGGCGTCGGCCAGGATCAGGCGACCCTCGGCGTCGGTGTTTCCGACCTCGATGGAGACTCCCTTGC
>JANNFM010000633.1:0-3059 GCA_031379795.1 Alphaproteobacteria bacterium | reverse complement strand
CGCGCCAGGGTGGGGCGGCCATGGATTTGAGGATGGCGTCGAGGGGTGGTGGGCCTTGTGGGCCGGGGTCGTCGCCGGGCCAGGCCTTGCAACGGCGCTGGCGCTTGGGCCGGGCGACGTGCTGGCTGCGAACCCACCAGTCGGAGATCCGGGCCAGGCCGTCGCGGTGCTTGCGCTGGGGGTCGAGGGTCTCGGCCTGCTGGTCCAGCAGGTCGTTGAGGTCCGTGATGTGGATGTCGAGGGAGGTGTCGCCGCTCTCATAGTCGGCTTCGCTCTCGTGATCGGTTTCGACGTAGGGCGTGGGCGTGCGGGCGGAACGGTTAGCCGGTGACGGCGGCTCAACAGCCGTAGCCGGCTCAGCAGCGAACCGCTCGATCTCGCGGGCGTCCCGCGCCATGTCGCGGTGCAGACGGGCCTCCAAGGCCACAGTCAGCCGAAGACCCCGGGCGAGACGATCAAACACCAGGGCGGCCTGATCCTTCTCTTCCGGCAGCCCCGCCTTCAGCACGCGATGGAAGGCCCCGTCCACGACGGTGGCCATGTGGCCACAAAGCACTTCCAGCACATTGCTGTGGCGTTCGGATCTCTCGGCGAACGTTTGCATGACACCGAATAGAACACAGAGTGAACATACCGCCAAAATTTATCTGAAGTTTTTTCTGGGGCGCAGACCGGAAGGGCTTCGGCGCGAACCCCTCTGGGCGGCCGATTGCTGGACGACGAACTTGGGTAAAACTATTCCCAAGCTTCGTCATCCCGGACGAAGCGTAGCGAAGAGCCGGGACCCAGAAGCCGAGCGCTCCGCCCTGGGTCCCGGCTCTTCAGCCTGCTCGCGCAGGCCTGCGGCCGGGATGACAGCGTATTTGTGGGCTGGCGAATCCGAGTTGGTTGCCCTGGGCGTCCGTGGCCAGAACTTGCGCTCCGGAGCAACCCACGTTCAATTCGAGGTTCATAGGCGGGGATGCGAAACATGAGCAGCGGACCGGTGGATTTCGACTATCTGGCGTCCTACGCTGGCGGCGACCGCCAGGTGATCGCCGAGGTGCTGGCGTTGTTCCAGGGGCAGGCGGAGATCTGGAAGGGCAAGCTGGCCAGTCCGGACGATGGATGGCGCGACCTCAACCACACGCTCAAGGGCGCGGCCCGAGGCATCGGCGCCGTGGCCCTGGGGGAGGTCGCAGATCGCGCTGAAGCCGGTGATCCGTCGATGGCGCTGGAGGTTCTCGGGGCGCTGGGTGATGTCCTGGGGGCAATTGATTCTTACGTGAGTCTCAAGTGATAAGAATTTGTTTCGTATAGGTTTCCATCAGCAGGCTGAAGGGGCGACCGTCTGGTGTCTGGAGGATGGCCCGATGCTGCAGGATATCCTCCGGCGGCGGTGTCGTCGGGCCAAATCCGGCCGTCGAACGGCAATCCTGATCTGACGGCAAGGGCGTGAAGAGCAGCTTCGAGGAGAGCGTTTGACGCTGGAAGTCGAGCTCTCTGACCACCACGCCAAACGGGGTGTCTTCGACCATAAGCTGTGCGTTCATCGCGTCCGTCAGGCGGCCCGGCAGATACCAGTTATCTGCCCGGCACAGCACCACATCGCCGCACATCAGGTCCACGCGGCGATGTATGACCGGCGCGTCGGCGGGTGCACCCATTTCGCGCCGAACGGCTTCGAACTCCCGCGCCGTGTCCACGACGCTGACTTTCCGCGCCCGGATACGCGGCGCGCCGGGATCGCGGCGGTCGCAGAGTGATTGCAGGACGGCTGTCGCGCTGTGCTGACTGAGCAGGTCAGCATTGAACGCCTGGAGTTGACCCCACATCCTGCGCCGCTCGGCAAGGTGCTCTGCCGACAATTCCGGACGTTCCTCGGTCAGCATCAGATACCGGAGCCGTTATCGATGGCGCGGAGCGCGTCTTCATGGGCGATGGCTTCAGCCTCGATCCAGCTGATGAAGGCTTTCACCTGCGGCAGGCGTCCCTTGGCCTTGGGGTGGACCAGATAGTAGGCGAAATCGACGGCGGTCGAGATCTGCAGCGGGGCCACCAGACGTCCGGCGTCCAGGTCCGCCTGGGCCAGGGTCCGCTTGGCCAGCGCCACGCCGCGACCATTGGCGGCGGCCTCGATCACCAGGCTGGACTGATTGAACCGGGGCCCACGATGGCCATCGATGCCGCGCAGGCCCCGCGCGGTCAGCCACATGGGCCAGTCGGGACAGCTGTCGTCGATTTCGGGTGAGCCGTCATGCAGCAGGATGTGGTTGGCCAGGTCCTCGGGGTTTTCCAGCGGCTGCTCGGCCAGCAGGGCAGGGCTGATCACCGGGATGACGGTCTCGCTGACCAGCCGTTTCACCTCCAGGCCCGGATAGCGACCCGCCCCGTAGCGTAGCGCCAGATCGACTTCGCCGGCGCTGAGATCCACCAGCTCCATGCCCGCATTCAGCCACACGTCGACCTGGGGATGCACGCGCTCAAAGGCCCCCAGCCGGGGCGCCAGCCATTTGGCGGCGAACGATGGCGGGGCGGTGATGGTCAGGCGGCGCCCATCGACGGCGGCGGTCAGCAGCGACGCCGCCTCAGCCAGGCGGTCAAAGGCTTCACGCAGGGCGGGCAGGGCGGTCTGGGCGGCGTCGGTGAGCAACAGACCCTTTGGCGTGCGCTTGAAGAGGGCCGCGCCGACATAGTCTTCGAGGTTCTGAATCTGCTGGCTGACCGCGCCGGGGGTGACAGAGAGTTCGTCGGCGGCGCGACTGAAGTTGAGGTGACGCGCGGCGGCCTCAAACGCCCGCAGAGCGTTCAAGGGCGGCAGTCGGCGTCGCACCTGGTTCCGATCCATCAAGTTTTCCTGACACCCCGGGCAGAAGTCCTTGGGTTGCGAATTGGGCGCTCGCGACCCTTATTGCAAGCGTCCGCTGGTGTGTCGGCCCGTTTGCCAGCGGGGGGTTCGTGTGCCGGGCGATGTTTCGTCCGTCAAGCGGACTTGGCCGCAAGTGTCGTTAGAGAAGCTATTCATGGTTCAACGTGGCGACATAGCAACGCGACCGGGTCGCCTGGTGGTGCTGGACAGC
>JANNFM010000619.1:0-7147 GCA_031379795.1 Alphaproteobacteria bacterium | reverse complement strand
GCGATATCCAGCTTCACCATGCCCATCATTGCGCCCATGGCGCGGGCGGCACCGGCGGCATCCGGCCCGGCGAAGAGCTCGGCCATGCCCTGTGGGACAATCTGCCAGGACAGTCCGAAACGGTCGGTCAGCCAGCCGCATCGCGATGCCTGGCCGCCATCCGCCAGCAGGGCGTCCCAGGTGCGGTCGAGTTCGGGCTGATCCTTGCCGGTAACCGAAAGGGACACGGCCGGCGACAGCGCGTAAGTGGGGCCGCCGTTCAACGCCTGAAACGCCACACCGCGCAGGGTGAAATCCACCAACAGCGCCGTGCCGGCGGGAAGCGGCGCCCCTTCGCCATAGCGACTGATATCGCCCAGTTCGCCGCCCAGGACGGAAACGTAGAAGCGCGCGGCGTCCTCAGCCTGGCCATTGAACCAGAGGCAAGGCTTGGGAGATGGGAGGTTCATGACGCTGTTCCTTGGGGGGGGTGGATTTCAGAGCGTTTTCGCCAGATCCTCGAGCTGTTGCGCGGCGGCGCCCCAGCCCTGTTCAAAGCCCATCTCCAGATGGTTTCTGGTGGCCTCGGCGCTCTTGTGTCGGGCGCCCCAGATCATCCGCGTGCCGCCGCCGGGCTCGTCTGACAGGCGGACATAGCCGGTCATGAAGCTCTCGGCCCGGGGGATGAACCCCTCCGAATAGGCGTCGGTGAAGGTCAGGCTTTCCTGCGGCTGGATCTCCAGCCAGACGCCGATGTTCTCAACCCGCTCACCATCGGGGCCAGCCATCAGCGTGTTCATCCGGCCTCCAGGCTTCAGGTCAAAACTGGCCTCCGGCACGGTCCACGGCTTTGGGCAGAACCATTGCTTCAGCAAATCGGCTTCCGTCCAGCAACGCCAGACGGCGGCGCGCGGAGCGTCGAGGATCCGGACAATCGCCAGCTCGGTCTCCGACGTCGGTGTAAAGGGGATGATGGTGGTCAAGGGGTGGGTTCCTTTGCGAACAACTGTTCGAGATAGCGGGTGAGGTGGTCGCAGCAGTCGGCCGCGATCGTTGGGTCGCCGCCCGCCTTCGCCAGAACGAAGGCACCCTGAAGGGTGGATTGCGCGAAGATCGCCAGGCTTCGCGCCGAGAGTGTTGTCCGCCCCGAGGCATCCAGCGCGGCCTGAATATCCGGGATCAGAGTCTGCGCGTGGCCCAGGATGCTGGCGCCGCAGGCGTCGCGGATCTCGGGATGAGTGTCATAGGTCTCCTGCGCCATGGTGCCGGCCAGACAGCTGAACTCCGCCGGGGACCGGTCGGTCAGCATCGCCTTGCGAAGCGCCACATAGTCCAGAACCCGGCGCGCAGGTTCGGGCCGTGCATGATAGGGCGCGGCCGCAAAGATCGGGGCCGTCACATCGGTCCAGTGCTGTGCGGCCGCCACCGCCATCGCGTCCTTGCTGGCGAAGTGGTGGAAAAACGCCCCCTTCGTGACGCCTGCTGTGCGGCACAGGTCGTCCACAGTGGTGGCGGAGTAACCCTGCGCGCGGATCACATTGATCGCAGCGTCGAGCAGTCTCGTGCGGGCGTCGGGTTGGGTCATGAGGTGTACATACCAACTGGTTGGTATGTCGTCAATCTCGCCATTGTTGCGGTGTTCGCAGGACCACGGCGCGGCCTGGATCAGGGTGTCAAACCTCTTGGCGGAGGGCGGCAACGCATATCAAGGGCTTCGCCGCTACCCGCGATACCCTGCCGGCGCGCCCACGAGCGTCGCCAGCCGCTCGGCCAACCCCAGCGCCGCCGCCTCCGATCCCGCCACCACCTGGCAGGACAGCGGCAGGTCGTCCGCCGTCATCCCCACTGGAAACGCCGTCGCGGGCAGGCCGGTGAAGTTGGCGATCGCGGTGAAGTCGGCCTGGTTGGCGGGTGGATCGCCAAAGGGGAAGGCGGTCTGCGGGGCGGTGGGCATCAGGACGGCGGCGTAGGGGGCGAAGGCTTTCCGGACCGCCTCGGCTGTCAAGGCGATCTCACGGTAGGCGCTGGCCAGCTTGTGAGCCGGCTGGCCTGCGCCCCAGCCCAGCATGCTACGGAAGGTCTCGGAGAACCCCTCCGGGCGATCCGCCAGCATGGCCTGATGCACCACGAATCCCTCGGCCTCCGAGACCAGCAGTCCGAGGCGCCGCATGCGACCGAAGTCGTAATCCGGCAGGCGGATCGTCTCCACCTTCAGGCCCAGCGCCCTGGCGCGGACAACCGTTCCGGCGAGGGCCGCCACCACCTCAGGCGCCACCTCGACCTGCCCGTCGAAGGCCAGCACGCCCAGAACCCCCTCGGCCGGCGGCGCGTCGGGAATGTCCGCGATCACCCGCAGGATCGCGGCGCAATCGGCGGCGGACCTTGCGTGCGGGCCGATGTGGTCCAGGCTCCACGACAGCGCGGTCACGCCCGCGTCCGATACCGCGCCGTACGCCGGCTTGTGCCCAAACACCCCGCAATAGCCCGAAGGGATGCGCACGCTGCCCATGGTGTCGGTGCCCAGGGCCGCGGCGCATAGCCCTGCCGCCGCCGCCGCGCCGGAGCCGCCGGAGGAGCCGCCGGGTGTGAACCCGTCGCGGTGCGGGTTCTGGGTGCGGCCGAACCACGGATTGTCGGTGGTGGCGCCCAGGGCACCCTCGTGCATGTTGACGCTGCCCAGGATCACCGCGCCCGCATGGCGCAGGCGTGCCACTACCTCGGCGTCGACCGGCGCGATCCGGTCGCGGTAGGCACCGATCCCGGCGGTCCAGAAGCGCCCGGCGATGCTGATGTTGGATTTCACCAGCACCGGAACGCCGTCCACCGGCGACAGCGGCGCGCCCCGCGCCCAGCGTGCGGCGCTGCTCTTCGCCCCCGCCCGCGCGCCAGCGTCATCCACCTCAGTCACCGCGGCCAGGGCGGGATTCAACCGGGCGATCCGCGACAGGTAGACCTCGGCCGCCTCCACGGGCGTCACCGCACGGGCTGCGTACATCGCCTGGAGCCCGACGACGCCGGCCGCCACAATCGGATTCGAGAAATCCTCAGCCATAACGCTCATCGATCAGCCGGATCGGCTTCTGGCGCACGTCGATCTGGGTGAGGGTGGCGGTTGCGCCCTTGGCGACCAGTTCCACGTCCACCTCGATGCCGATCTTGCGTTTCAGGATTTCGCCGAAAGCCCGGGCGATGTCCGGGTCCTGCGGCGTCGTGGTTTCGGCCACCACGATGAAGCTGTCGCGACCCTGGGCGTCGCGCCGGGCGCGGCAGATGAACTCGCCTGCAAACGCGGCGTGCTCGTCCAGCATCGGCCCTACCCCTTGGGGGAAGATGTTGATCCCGCGGATCTTCACCATGTTGTCCGAGCGCCCCAGGAATCCCTCGATACGCGTGAAGTTGATGTCCAGCGCCGAGGACCCCAACTTCACCTGGGTCACGTCATGGGTGTTGAACCGGATGATCGGATAGAGGTCGTCCTTGTATAGGCAGGTCACCACCATGTCGCCGACCTCGCCCTCGGCCACGGGTTTGTGCGTGTCGAGGTCACAGACCTCCAGATATTGGGCGTCCTCCATCACGTAGAGCCCGTCGCGGTCCGGCCCTTCGCCGGCGACGATCCCGGTGTCGCCCACGCCGTACCAGTCGAAACAGGCCGCGCCGCCCCAGGCCTGCGAGATCGCGTCCTTGTCCTCGCGGCCCATGTGGCCGGTGATCATGCGGACGGGAATGTCCACGCCGGGGACCAGCCCCTGCTCGCGCGCCACCTCGGCCAGTTTCT
Organism: Alphaproteobacteria bacterium; assembly: GCA_031379795.1. GTDB lineage: Bacteria > Pseudomonadota > Alphaproteobacteria > Caulobacterales > Caulobacteraceae > Phenylobacterium. The sequence continues at coordinate 3,390 of JANNFM010000619.1, read as the reverse complement.
TGATGTAGTCCGCAAAGCCCACGATCACATTGGCCCCGAAGTTTCGCATCAGCTCCACCTGCTGCGCCGAGCGGGTCTCGACCCCGGTGCCCGCGGGCAGGAAGATGGCGCTGGTCCAGTGGGTGACCGCCTCGCGCACATAGTGGCCGCCGTTGATCATGCCGTGACCATAGACCGAGTGGACCACGTCACCCGGTCGCATGCCCTGCCAGCGATAGAGCCGGCCCAGCATCAGGGCCTGGACCTCCCGGCTCTTGGGCCCGAACAGCAACACCTGCGGCTTGCCGGTGGTGCCCGAGGTGGTGTGCAGGATCACCGGTGGGCGGCGTTCATAGGTCTCAAACCCTGCGAAGTCGCCGAACGGCGGGGCGCGGTCCAGACTGGCCATGATGTCCGACTTGTCGAAGGTCGGCAGGCTGGGCAGGTCATTCAGGCTGCGGATATCGCCGCGCCCAATCCCCGCCGCACCCCAAAGGCGCTGATAGAACACCGTGCCCCAGGCCCGCGCCACGCAGCGGGCGAACAAGCGCTCCTGATGCGCGCGGATCTCGTCGCGGCTCTTGGCGGCGAAGACGGGAAACGCATCGCCGATCGGATGCTCTGCCGTCATCCGGGCGAAGTCGATTTCCTGCCAGTAGCTGCTGTGGGTGTCGGTCATCTTAAGTCTCTCCGGCGGCCAGGCGGAACACCTGGCCGGCGTCTTCAAGGGTCTCGAAACGGTCGAACAGGTCTGTCATCGGGGCGTCGACTCGCTCAAGATCGGCGAAGGCCAGGCAGGCGCGGGCCTTTTCCAGATGCTGCGCGCGGGTCAGCGGCCAGGCGGGCGAGCCCAGTTGCACCGTCACGCCTGAGCGCAACTCTCGGCCGTCGTGCAGGCGGGCCACCATCTCGGCCGGGGTGAAGGCGGCGGGATCGGGATTGTCGTCGGCGACCACGCTCACCCGTTCGGCCAAGGTAAGCAGGGCAGGGTCCGTCAGGCTCTCCGGCCCGAAATCGCCAAGGCCCACCGTGCCCCGCGTCAAGGTCACCGCCGCCAGATAGGGCAGGCAAAGCCGCGCATGGGCGGGTGTCATCGCCGGGATGGCCGGGCGTCCCACCAGCCGGTGGATCAGGGGCGGCGCGCGGTAGGTCAGCGCCTCGAGATTGGCGGCGGCCACGCCGTGATCGTGCATCAGCGTCTGGATGGCGACAATCCCGCCGTGCCCCGCCCGGCCGGTGGGGAAGGGCTTCCAGCTCACCTCGGTGATCCGGAAAACCTGCCCCAGGCTGGCCAGCCCTGGCGCGAAGTCAAACGCCGTCTCGAACAGCGTCATGTAGCCGAAGTCGCCGTCCAGCGAGCGGCGCGGGCCTGGCAGCCCGGCGGCGGCCACATCCAGGGCCATCAGCGCGGCGCGGGCGGCGTTGGCGATCTGGACGGGCAGGGCGGGCTTGCCTTCCTGATGGGCCTGCATGGTGCCGGATGCGAACCCCAGGCCATAGCCGAAGGCGTCCAGCGTGGTCTCGCGGTCCAATCCCTTCAGCCGCGCCACCCCCGCTATCGCGCCGAACAGGCCCGACGTCGCCGGGCGGAAGAATTTCAAGGGCGTGGTGGCAGCGACCCCCAGGTTCAGCGACACGTCGGCCCCGGCCACGATCGCTGCCAGGACCTCGGCGCCCGAGTACGGCCCTGACCGCCCGCACTCGGCCATCAAAGCCGCGCCCAGCGTCGCCATCGGGTGCAGCACCGCCGGCTCGTGCACGCAGTCGAACTCCTGTCCATGCATCTGGAACGCATTGACGAAAGCGGCCTGCACTGCGGGTAGTCGCACGCCGGGCCGCCCCAGCACCGGCCCGTCCGCCCCCGCGCCCCAGCCGCGCGCGGCGCTCAGGATGTCGTCGGCATGCGCCGCCCGCGCGCCCGCCGCACCCACGCACAGGGTGTCGTGCAGGAACGTCGCCGCCGCCGTCCGCGCCGCCTGCGGCATCCGCGCCCACGGAAAGGTCAACGCATGATCGACGAGCACCTCGGCGGGGTTCATGCGTCGGTCCCCGGTAAGGCGGCGGAGAGTTCGGCCACATCTGTGGTCTCACCGAGACCCATACAGGCCGCCACCAGCCGGTCGGAAGCGGCCGCCGACAGCCCGCCCCAGGTCATCAGGTTTCGCGCCTTGGCCTCGATCTGCTCTCGCGTGACTGGCCGTTCCGGATCCCCCAGCGCGTCAGGGACCTCCGCTTCAAGGCGCGAACCGTCCACAAGAACCGCTAGGGCCGAGGCACCGAACCGCGCCGGATAGCGCGTTGTGGCGCCGGCGTCCTCGCGCACCCGAACCTGGCCTCGAAGCGCGGCGATCGCCGGCTCTGCAATTGCCGCCGGCGTGAAGCGCTCCAGGTCGGCGTCGCCATGGATCCACGCCGCCGCCGCCGCGTGCTGCAGCGAAAACTTGGCCTCGCCCGGCGTGCGCGGTTCGGGCCGATCACAGAAGTTCAGGGCATCGCGATAGCTGGCCACATCCAGTCGGTCCAGCGCCCGCCCACCGGCCCGCGCCCGCAGCGCCAGCACCGCGTCGATCACCGCATGAGCATGGCGACAGGCCGCGTGCGGCTTGAAGCTCACGTCATGGATCACCCAGGGATCGTCCGGCCCTGCGACCAAGGCCTCCGGATCGGCGCCGTCACACAGCGCGGCAAAGAATCCCTGCGGCCCCTCGAAGTGGCTGACCGGCCCGGCATAGCCCTCCCGCGCCAGAAACGCGGCGGCCACGCCATTTGCGGCGGCCCGGCCATCATGCAACGCCTTGGTGAACACCGGCTCATGCCGCACCTGCCACAGGCCCGCCGCCTGCTGCCCGGCATTGGCCAGCGCCCAGGCGGTCTCGCGCGCACCCAGCCCCAGCAACGAGGCTGAGGCCGCCGCCGCGCCGAACGGTCCGCAGGTGCCAGTCGCGTGGAAATAACGATAGTGCCCCGGCCCGGCCGCGCGCCCCACGCGGATCATCGCCTCATAGCCGCGCACCACCGCGTCCAGAAACGCGTTGCCGTCGCTCACGCCCGCCGCCTCCGCCGTGGCCAGCGCCGCCGGCATCACCACTGGCCCCGGGTGCAGCAACCCGCGCTTGTCCACATCGTCCATTTCCAGCAGCGCGCCCATCGGCCCGTTGGCCAGGGCGGCCGCCTGCGGCCCTGCCGGGCGCCCGCCGACCACGCGACAAGGCCCCACTCCCTCCAGCGCCGCGAGCGCGCGCGGTTCCGCCGCGCCGGGCTCCACCGCACCCGCCGTCACGCAAGCCGCCCAGTCCAGCACATGTAGCCGCGCCCGCGCGCGATCCGCCGCGCTGACTGGCCGGGCCAGGAGGGCGGACAGGCGTTCTGCGATGGTCTGGATTTGTCCGGACATATTTCCATATCAAGGGG
>JANNFM010000603.1:0-3134 GCA_031379795.1 Alphaproteobacteria bacterium | reverse complement strand
ATATATATATACCACCAAGCTAATCCCGCCCCTGCGCGGCGCCCTGCTGAAGAACGAACAGGACGTGCACCTGTTCGAGCGCCTGGCCTTCCTGGCCCGTCGCGAAGGCGCAGCACGCCCCGGCCAGCAGTAACACCCGGGCGTTACCGCGAATTCACTCGCCTTTTGGAAGGGCTCCGGCCACCGTTGACTGAAATCGACGGATGCGACGGAGCCCTTTTCCATGAAGACCCTTTATCTGCTGGCAGCTTCAGGCCTTGCTCTGACGACAGCGGCCTGCGCGCCAAACACCCCGCCGGTCCGGGCGGCGCTGGACTGCCCGGCGACCCAGGGCGACCTCAGCCGAACCGCTGCTGCCACTGACGGCAAATCGTGCACCTATGTGGCGGCTGACGGCGCCGAGGTGACGCTCCAGCTGGTCTCGACAACCGCCGGGCCCGATGCCGCGCTTTCAGCTATCGAGACGACTTTGCTGGCCAACCGAACGCCCGCAAATGCGGAGGCGTCCAAGGACGGGGCCGACGCAAAAACAGGTGTGGACAAGGTCAAGGCCGAGGACTCCAAACCTGGCGATGCCAAGGTTGAAAACGGGGTCGAAGGTACCGCAGAAAAGGCCGTCGCCGACGCCAAACAAGACACCAGGAACTCGGGCGTTACGGTGCGCATCGACAAATCCGGGAAGCATGTCTCCGAAACCGGCGATGGAAAGACTCGCGTCGACCTGCCGGGAATCCACATCGTGGCCGACGACAGCACCGATAGCGCCAATGTGCGGGTCGGCCCGATCACGATCAACGCCGGTGAAGGCGGTGCGACCATCCGGCTGCGGCGCGACGTCCGCCTGCGCGGCGAGGCCTTCAATCCGAAAAAGCGGGGACTGCGCGCCACGTTCATTTACACCGGCGAGGACCTGCCCGCGGGATACCGTTTCGTGGGTTATGAGGCGGGCGGCCCCAAGGCCGGCCCCATCACGGTCGCCATCGTGAAGTCGAAACTGGAAGGTGACGACGGCGGTGAAATCTATCCCGACGTCAAGAAACTGGTGCGCAAGAACGGCGGGGTTTGACGGCTCAGGCCGGCAGAACCTCGACGACCTTGTAGGTCAGTGGCCGTCCGTCCTCGTCCGTCACGGTGACATATTCTGCGACGGCGAACCGGTGCTGGCCCAGGCGGTGAACCGGCTCGTCATCCTCAGTCTCGCCAACATCATAGTCGAAGAACCAGTTCTGCCCCTTGCGGGCCAGACGTCCGTCCACGGGGTCGGTATCCGGCGCAAAGCGACGTACAGTGCAGCCGTCGCGGACCTTTGCATAGGATGCTTCGTCCAGGTGCCCGTCCGGCGTTAAAGGCGCCACGAGCGAATAGCCGCGATGATCATCACCTCCGGCAAACTCGGTGCCGGGGTTGCGGGCAAGCCGCATCACAATTCGCGACAGCGTCATCAGGTGATCTCCAGGTTGATGCGAGTGAAGGCGTGCGGGGTAGCTAGAGCGCGACAGCTTCAAGTGGGTCCCGGTTGAAGCGCCCGTCGCGCTCTAAACAGATGAAGAGCGAGCCTTTTCATCCGGATCAGATGACGCCATCTGATCCGGAAAGGCTCTAATGGGACAGGAACAGCGACGGACCCTCCGAATTCAGCAGAGTCCGGGTCGTTCCGCCGAAGATGAACTCCTGCAATCGCGGGTGCCCGAAGGCGCCGGCAACCAGAATATCCGCCCCGGCGGTTGCCGCAGCCCGAAGGATTGCCGGCGCAGCGTCACCGGCATCAGGCAGCGTGACGACGTCAGATCCCACGCCCCTTGCGGCATAGTAGCCCTGCAGGCGCACAGGATCGAAGGCGCGCGAACTGGCCTTCGGGGCAGCGATGATCACCACCCGGGATGCCTGTTCAAGCAAGGGGGTCGCCAGTCTGGCGGCCCGTGAGGCCTCCTTGCCCCCGTCCCAGGCGACCGCCACGACGCCACCCATCTTCAGACCATGGCGCGCAATCAGCACCGGTCGCTGTTCATCGGCCACCATCTGCTGAAAGGCTTCGGCCAAGGGACCGCGCCCGCGCGCCGGGTCGTTGGTGAAAACGATCACGTCCGAAAGTCGGCTCTCGGCCGACAACCCCGCCCAGACAGGCGTCTGCAGGGACACGAATTGCTTTCTGGCGTAGGCCACGACCTCGAGTGCGGCCCGCGCACTGGCGGCGCCTGCCGAGGTGGCTTCCTTCAATGATTCCAGCGCCGTGGTCTGCACGCCGCCCAGAAACCCCTCGCCCATCCATGGCATGACATCGGCGAGATCAGCCGGGGTATGGACCCCGGCCAACTCTGCGTCGAAGCATTCGGCCAGCATGGCTGCAGCTGCGATGGCGTCCGCGTCGCCCTTGCCGCCCGAAAGGGGGGCCATGATCCGTGACCAGCTCATATCTGAATCCCTTTTCTGCCCAACTCTGGACCGCGCCAGACTGGACTTCCATTGATCTTTCGCAAGTCCTGCGTCAGTTCACGTTCGTGACAGGTCAAGGAACGCGCGCATGACGAAAGGGCTGCATCGCCGAACTGCGCCCCCGCGGGCCTGGCAACGCATGCTCTCCGGCCGTCGCCTGGACCTGCTGGATCCGTCGCCCATGGACATCGAGATCGAGGACATCGCTCACGGATTGGCGCGGGTGGCCCGCTGGAACGGCCAGACAACCGGTGAGCACGCCTTTTCGGTCGCCCAGCACTCTGTGGTCGTCGAGGAAATCGTCGCCCATATTCAGCCGGACATTGACCCGCGTTGGCGGCTGGCGGCGTTGCTGCACGATGCGTCGGAGTATGTGATCGGCGACATGATCTCGCCGTTCAAGGCCGCCCTCGGCTACGACTACAAGCTGTTCGAAGCGCGGTTGGAATACGCCATCCACACGCGGTTCGGGCTACCGGCCAAAACGCCTGTCGCCATAAAACGACTGATCAAGACCGCCGACCGCGCCTGCGCCTTTTTCGAAGCCACCCAGCTGGCCGGGTTCGGCCACGCCGAAGCGCTGCAATTCTTTGACGCCCCGCCTCCGGGTTACAGCCTGACGATTGCACCCCAGTCGGCCAGTGAAGCCCAGGCTCAGTATCTGCGACGGTTCGAGACCTTGTCAGAGGCTGCGGGTCATC
>JANNFM010000585.1:0-9185 GCA_031379795.1 Alphaproteobacteria bacterium | reverse complement strand
CGTCGTGATGGCGCGGGCGATCTCGGGGGCGCGCTCCAGAGCCAGCGCCGCCGCCGTCCAGGTGGCGCGAATCCTGTGCTCGTCCAGCAGCTTCAGGATGCGCGGCGCACCGGCCTTGATGCCGTACTGATAGTTGCTCTCATTGCCGTGCATCCGCATCGGCCGCTTGGGCACGGCGCTGAGCTCATCGACCGGTTCGGGCCCCTTGTCGCCGTCGCGGATGTTCTGCTCGGCACCTTCTTCGACATTGACGACGATGGAGAGGGCGAATTTCGAGCCGTTGGGCCAGCGGAAGTCAGGCGGTGCGGGCATGGGTGATCCTCAGGTAGGGTCGTCATCAAATGATATAGAGTTATATCATTTGAAGTCTATGGACTGCCCAGCCGCTGGCACTGGTTCAACCCTCGGCGTGATGTCGGCCCGCAGGCATCTCGAAGACGAGTAGGCCTGGCGCATCGAGCGGCAGCTGAGCGACAGCCTCGCCTGCGGGATTCAGCACCGCGGTCGGCCCCCAGGCAACGCGCCCATCCCGCGCGCCTGTCACATCCGCCGACATCAGCCATAGGCCGGTCTCGCGACATCGCTCTCCGCGCACAGCGTTGTGCTTGTCCTTCCATTCACTTGCCGCAGGCCGCTGCATCATGTTGTTGGCAGGACAGAGGATGAGTGACGCTCCCTGTTGCGCCACGCTCGCAGCGCCGTCGGCGAAATTGGTGTCGAAGCAGATGTTGATACCGAAGCGCAGGCCTTCGGCGTCGAAGATCGGCACGTCATCCCCGGGCCGAAAGCAACGCTCGCCACCCAACAAGTGCCGCTTGCGATAGCGGCCCACCACGGACCGGCGAACGATGACCACGGCTGTGTTGTAGATGTCGTCGCCATCCGCCTCGATGAGGCCTACGACGGTCGTCGGCGCGGCCTTGGGCAATTGGTCGAGGAGGTTCAAGAACCGCGCTGAACTTAGATCGAGTGCGTTGTGACGGGCCGCCTCGCCATCGGTGAGATAACCTTGGAGAAAGCACTCTGGCAAACAAAGCAGCGACGCGCGTTCGAGATTGGCGTGTTGCATTGCCTGGGCCAGGTAGGCGAGCGCGCCGGGCACGTCCTCGTGAAATTCTGGCGTCTGGGCGGCGGCGATGCGCATGGGTCTGGCTGGCTACGTCACGGCGTGAGGGTGGAAGCAGTCGGCCGATGCATACGCTTCCTCGCTAGCTCCACGGCGAATGCAGCTTGCAGCCACTAAACTGGAAATCTCGGGTATTGCGTGTAATCAACGTCAGGCCGTGCGCGATCGCCGTTGCAGCAATCAGTTCGTCAGCAGCGCTCACAGTGCGCAAGGCTCGGCGGTGGCGTAACGCCACATCGGCCCAGGCATTTACCACCGGCAAGTCTATAGCGAGGATGCGCGGCCCGAACCCGGCAGCAACTTCGATCATCCATCCCTCAAGCATCAGACGCTTCGGCCCGGGTTCCATGTCGATGACGCCGAACCTCAGCTCACCCATGACGATGACGCTCGTCGACAAGGCATCCGCCGACTGCAGGCGGGACCACTCAGCGTAACCGGCGTTGGGCCGCACCTTTGTGTATTCGCTGAGCGCGTTGGTATCGAGAAGGAAACTCAAAAAGCGGAATCGCGGGGTGGGGTCGCGACCCGCGACGGCGGCTCGAAATCGACTTTCGGGGCCGACATGAGAACCGACTTCAAATCTCGCGCGTTTGCGACGCGCGCATCGTACCAGGCTTGCGAAACCACAACCGCCGTCTCGCAGCCTCTGACGCTAATGGTCTGCGGGCCTTCCGAGCTTGCTCGCCGCACCACTTCCGACAGTTGGTTCTTCGCCGTGGCGAGGGTCCAAGCCATGTCTTGTCTCCAGATAGCTATCTCAGATAGCTATATAGGCGCCTGACACCCAAATGTCGAGCTCGCCCTCAGTGTGGCTCCTCGCCGCCCGACACATTCATACTCTCCGCCGTGATGTAGGCCGCCTCGTCGGAGCACAGGAACGCCACGGCCTTGGCGGTATCTTCCGGCAGGCCAGGGCGCTTCAGCGGGATCCGGTCGGCCATGGCCTTGAGGTAGTCCTCGACTGAGGCGGCACCCACGACTTTGGCGAAGTATTCGTTCTGCCAGGCGCCGAGGCCCGTGGTCACGTGGTTCGGGCAGACGTTGTTGACAGTGATGCCGTGCGGACCCAGCTCGATGGCGGCTGAACGCACCAGCCCGACCAGCCCGTGCTTGGATGACGTATAGGCCTGTGCGTGGGGAAAGCCCGACTTGGCGGCCTGGCTGGCGATGTTGACGATCCGCCCGCCGCGGCCCTGAGCCAACATGATCTCGGCGGCGGCGCGCAGGCCGAAGAATGAGCCGGTCAGGTTGACGTCGATGACGGCCCGCCAGTCGTCAGGCGTCACCTCCAGCAGCGGTTTCATGATGTAGCCGATGCCGGCGTTGTTGACCCAGATGTCCAGCGAGCCGTGGGTGTCGACCGCATGTTTCGCCAGCGCCTGGGCGGCGGCGAAGTCGCGCACGTCGCAGACGCAGGTCGAGGCCTGGCCGCCGTCGGCGCGAATGTCGGCGGCGATGGCCTCCATCTCGGCGGACGCGCCGATCATGGCCCCCGGGGTGGCGGCGTCACGGGATGCGCCGATGTCGGAGATCACCACGGCACAGCCCTCGGCGGCGAGGCGGCGCGCGATGGCCTCGCCCAGGCCAGCGCTGCGGCCCGAGCCGGTGACGACAGCGGTCTTGCCCGCGAAACGTCCGGTCATTTCTTACGCTTCCAGCCGATCTTCTTCATGATCAGAAACTGCACCTCGGCCATACCTTGGAACTCACCGGCGATGGCCTGCATCACCGGGGTGGCCACGTCATTGCCGAACTGGCCCATGTCGCGCACGTCGATGATCTCGATGTAGCGATAGGGTGAGGGGCCGCCACCCATCACTTCCTGGGTCTTGAACACCTCGAACTTGCGGATCGACGACAGGCCGTTCACGGTCGGCAGGTCCTTGGCCCGCGCCCAGGCTTCATAGTCGGCGACCTTTACGCCCGGCTTGAGATTGAACAGCGCGATGATACGGGTGGTCGCCATGTGTCCTCCGGGGGCGCAGCCTTGATTTCAAATGATATAGACATAGACCATTTGGATCGTGAAGCCCTTGGCGTATTATGCTGTTGAAGGAGACCCGACATGGACGGCAGCGGCGATCTGAAGAACGCGGGCCCGGCGCAGGTCTATGACGGCCCGCCGGACTATCGCGCGGTCGGACGGCATGGCGTGTTTCCCGAGACCAGCCACGACGAGGTCGCGCGGCTGAACTTCCTGGCTCATCTGAACCGCCACCTTTCGACCCGGGTGATGCCGCACGTGAAGACCGCCTGGGAGCAACGGGCCGAGCCGAAGCTGAAGGCCGAGACCGGGGCTGGCCCGAAGACGCGGCATGATGTGCGTAAGGCGCTGCTGAAAGATCCGACCTACCAGACCTGGTCGGCGCTGCGTCGCCTGACGATGGAGCAGCGCCAGCAGGCCGGACGCTGGACCACCATCCGCCAGGCCGAGCAACTGGCGGCCATCACCCGCACCCTGACCGAGGCCGATGCGCGGCTGGAGCTGGACCCGAACCTGCCGATCCCGCGCTACATCTCGGCGGTCGACCATCACTGCATGCCGGGCAGCTATCACACCGAGCTGTTCCCCGGAGACGTGTCAGGGGCCGCCAACTATGACCACGCCATCTTCGCCACGACGGGCGGGGCGCTGGGCCGCTATTCGGACGGTGGCGGGCACGCTGTGGTGCAGTGGGTGAAGAAGCACCTGCCAGATTTCAAGCCCACCCGCATCCTCGATATCGGCGCGACGCTGGGCCAGAACATGATCCCGATCGCTGAAGCGTTTCCCGAGGCCGAGGTGGTGGCGCTGGATGTCGGCGGCCCGATGCTGCGCTATGGGCTGGCGCGGGCCAAGTCCATGGGCGTGGAGAATGTGCGGTTTGTGCAGGCTGACGCCTCGGACCTGTCGCGCTATCCGGACGCCAGCTTCGACTGGGTGCAGACCACCATGTTCCTGCACGAGTTGAGCACCGCCTCGATGCGAGCGATCTTCCGGGAAAGCTATCGGGTGCTGAAGCCGGGCGGCATCGTGCTGCATGTGGAGCAGCCCCAGTACGCGCCGGAGATGCCTCTGTTCGAACAGGCGATGCGCGACTGGGACGCCTTCTACAACAACGAGCCGTTCTGGAGCACGCTGCACGAGATCGACCTGGATGCCCAAATGGTCGTGGCCGGGTTCTCGAAGGACAGGCTGATCCACGATGGGGTCACCGCGGTGGTCGACCGCGACATCTTCCCTGACGCCGCCGACGACGACGGCGAAGACTATGGCCGCAAGGCGGCGTGGCACGTGATCGGGGCGCGCAAGTGAGCATCCCGGAAGCACTCGCCCGTTCATCCGCCAAACCGGCGGGCAAGCGGCCCTATTTCTTCGACAGCCGCGAGGCCGAGCGCGTGTTGGCCATCACCATGGCGGCGGTTCAGGAACTGGCCGTCGCCCGCGAGCGTATCGACACGCTGGAGCGGTTACTGGAAGCCAAGGGCGTGGTGCGCCGCGACGAGATCGAGCACTTCGCGCCCAGCGCCGATCAGGCCGCCGAGCGGGGCCTTTGGATGCAGGAATACCTGACCCGGGTGCTGCGCATCGTCCAGCAGGAAGCCGAGGCCGTTGAAGCCAACACGGCTGGCGATCTCTACTCCGAAGAGGTCGCCGTCGAGGTCTCGGCGGCCGAGGCGTGACCCACGAGATTTCCAGTCTGATCCGCAGTGCGGTGTTCGTCTCCGATCTGGAGCGATCCACGGCGTTCTACCGCGCGCTGGGATTTGACAGTGTCTACTTCGAGGGCGAGTTGGACGGGCCTTCGACGGCCGCCGCATTGAAGACGCCTGAGACCACCACCTGCCGCTGCCGCATCCTGCGCCCGGAAGGCCGCCCGAACTTCGGCATGATCGGCCTGTTCGAACTGACCCCGCCGCAAGAGGCGATCCCGCCCGGCGACGGTCCGCCGCGCCTGGGTGAGGTGGCCCTGGTGCTCTACGCCACGCCGATCCACGAGGCGGTGGAGGCTGCACGCGCGGCGGGCGCAAACTGGTCGCCGGATCCCCGCCTGTTCGTCATGCCGCACCGCCAGCAATACGAGGTCTGCCTGCGCGACCCCGACGGCGTGCTGATCAACCTGATCGACCGTCCACCGGCAGAGCAGGATAGGTCGGGGGCGGTCGGGGCGTGAGCACGAAAAAACCCCGACCTTTGCAGGCCGGGGTTCGCTTCTGCGGTCTGGCCTCAGGCGGCGCTGTCCGTTGGTCGCTGGACCCAAGCCTGTTCGTGATGCGCCTTTGCCCGCTGAGCCATCGGTAGGGTATGCACCCACCCATGAGCCGTTTCTGGAGCCGCCTGACCCACGACCTGGTGCCCTACACGCCGGGTGAGCAGCCGCGCATGGAGGGGCTGGTCAAGCTCAACACCAACGAGAGCCCGTTCGGGCCGTCGCCACGCGTGCTGGAGGCGCTGAGGGCCGGGGCGACGGACGATCTTCGCCTCTACCCGGACCCGCAGTCTGGTGCGCTCAGGGCCGCTCTGGCCACCTACCACGGGGTGGCGCCGGAACAGGTGTTCGTCGGCAATGGCTCCGACGAGGTGCTGGCCCACACCTTCGTCGCCCTGCTGAAACAGGATGCGCCGCTGCTGTTCCCGGATATCACCTACAGCTTCTACCCCACCTATTGCCGACTGTTCGGGATCGCCCAGGAGACCGTACCGCTGGATGCGGGACTGCGGATCCGCGTGGAGGACTATCGGCGGCCGGCGGGCGCGGTGATCCTGCCCAATCCGAATGCGCCCACCGGCATCGCGCTGACCCGGGCCGAGATCGTGGCCCTGCTGGAGATGCACCCGCACGCGCCGGTGGTGATCGACGAGGCCTATGTGGATTTCGGGGCCGAGACGGCGATCCCGCTGGTGGCGGACTATCCGAACCTGTTGGTTGTCCAGACGATGTCCAAATCCCGGGCATTGGCGGGCCTGAGGGTCGGCTATGCTATCGGCGACACGGCCCTGATCGCGGGGTTGAACCGCGTGAAGGACAGCTTCAACTCCTATCCGCTCGGTCGCCTGGCCCAGGTCGGGGCCATTGCCTCGCTGGAGGATGAGGCGTGGTTCCAGCAGGGCCGGGCCCGCGTGATCGAAGGGCGGCAGCGGTTGGCGGCGGGACTGGTCCGACTGGGCTTCGAGGGTCTGCCATCCTGCGCCAACTTCGTCTTCGCCCGCCATCCTGAGCACGAGGGCGCAGCCCTGGCGGCGGCGTTGCGCCAGCGCGCCGTGATCGTCCGCCACTTTGCCTCGCCGCGTATCGCCGACTATCTGCGGATCACCGTGGGGACGGAAGACCAGGTCGAGGTGTTGCTGGCGGCGTTGGCGGGGATATTGGGCGGAGTGTTGATCCATGACACCCAGCCCTGACCCCGACCTGAAAGTGGGTCGCCAACGCGGTGATCAATTGGCCCTCGCCGAACCCCGTGCGGAATCGGCCCGCTATGAGGTCGCAAGCGGGCGGGTGATCGTGGACCTGACGAACGGGTGTACCTCCGCGTTTCCGGCCCGTGCACTGCAGGGGCTGGGCGAAGCGTCGGATCGGGACCTGGCCCAGGTCGAGGTGTCAGGGTTTGGTTGCGGCCTGCACTGGGAAACGCTGGACGCCGACTTCACCGTGCCCGGCCTGTTGATGGGCTTGTTTGGAACCCGAGCGTGGATAGCCCGCGAACAGGCCCGCATTGCCGGGGCTGTTCGTTCGCCAGCCAAGGCCACTGCGGCGCGGGAGAACGGGCGCAAGGGCGGGCGGCCGAGGCGGGTAGGTGAGGGGTCCAGGCTTCGGGTTCAAGCCGCCTTCGGCTTCACGCTCAGCGTCACATTGAGCGCGCTCAGCAGGGACATCAGGGTGGCCAGGGTCGGGTTGGCACCTTCGCCGATAGCTTTATAGAGGGAGCCTCGGGCGAGGCCGGTGGTCCGGGAAATCTCGGTCATCCCGCGGGCGCGGGCGATGGTAGAGAGCGCGTGGGTCACGTCTTCGAGGTCGCCGGTCTCGAAGGCGGCTGCCAAATATTCGGCCACATCCTCCGAGGTCTCCAGATAGGTCGCCGCGTCCCAGGCCAAGGTCTTGGTTGTCATCCTCATTACTCCATGTCCGCCGCGAGCTGTTTGGCCAGCTGGATGTCCCGGGTCTGGCTGGATTTGTCGCCGCCATATAGCAGGAGCACGACCTCCTGCCCGCGTCGGGTGAGGTAGAGTCGATACCCCGGCCCGTGAAATATGCGCAGTTCGCTCACCCCATCGCCCACGGACCGAACGTCTCCGAAATGGCCGCGCTCCAATCTACCGATCCGCACCAGAATGTGTTTCTGGGCCTGACGGTCCCGAAGACCTTCGAACCAGATCCTGAATGGGTCGGTTTGCCGAACCGTGATCACTTGTCCCTTATATGGAACATTTCGGCAATGTCAACGTGCGCAGCCGCCCCTCACCCCAACGCCGGAGCCTCGATCAGCAGCACCTGCACCTCGGCGGTGCCCTCGCGCAGCATGCGGGCGGCCGCGTATTCGGGGCTGTTCCAGAAGGCGAGCGCGGCGGCCTTGTCGGGCCACTCGGAAATGACCATCGAGGCACCGTCGCCGAAGTCGCCTTCCAGCAGCATGGCGCCGGGGCCACGCAGCACATAGCGGCCGCCGAATTTCGGCAGCAGTTCGGCGGCGGCCTTGCCGTAGCCGGCGATGAAGGCCTCCCGGTCCTTGAGTTTGGCAGTGACGATCATATAGGCGGGCATACGGGGCCTCTCGACAGCAAATGGTATAAGTTTATACCATTTCGCGGATCACGCTCGAGGACAAGCCATGAAGCTGCTGCGCGCTGCGACCCTGACCACGCCGGATGTAGCCGCAGCCGCCCGGCGCTATGCCCAATGGCTGGACTACCTTGTGGTGGAGACTGGCAAGGTTTCCGCCGATCTGGCTGCCAACTGGGGGGCACCGGCCAGTGCCGGGCGGGCCTTTGCGGTGCTGCAACCTGCCTCTGGAGCCGAGGTCTATATCCGGTTTGTCGAGGGCGACGTGTCGCCGGACTACCAGCCCTTGCGCACGTTTGGATGGGCGGCCATCGAGATCTGCGTGCAGGACACTTTGGCAGTGAACGCCCGGATGGAAGCCTCGCCGTTCCAGATCATCGGCCCACCGAAGGAACTGGACGGCCTGCCCGCGATCTTTCCGATGCAGGTGCGCGGGCCGGACAGCGAGATCGTCTATCTGACCCAGATCCGCTCTGACCTGCCGGACTACGACCTGCCCCGCGCGGCCAGCCTGATCGACAAGCTGTTCATCCTGGTGCTGGCCTGCTCGGACATGGAGGCCTCGGCCCGATGGTTCCGCGAGACCCTGGGCATCCAGCATGGCAGGGAGATGGAGATCATCTATTCCATGATCAACAACGCCTTCGACCTGCCGGCTGACACCCGCCACCGGCTGGCTACGGGCATCCATGAGCGCGACTGCTTTCTGGAGTTCGACCAGTATCCGGACAGCGCGACGGCGCGGCCCGGCGATCCCGATGCCCTGCCCCCCGGCATCGCGATGACGACGCTGCTGCATCCGGACATCGACGCCATCCCCGGCGACTGGATCGTGGCCCCGACGGCGCGGGCGGGTCCGGTGTACGGCGGTCGCAGGGCCGGCGTGTTGCGCGCACCAGATGGCACGCGGGTCGAGGTGGTGGCGCTATGAGCAGGGTCCGTGAAGTTGTGTTGAAGCGTGTGCCCACGACCACGCCGGTGGCCACAGATTTCGAGGTCGTCGAGCGGGCCGCGCCCACCGCCGGGTCCGGACAACTGCTGGTCCGCAGTCTCTACCAGTCACTGGACCCCTATATTGGCTCGCGCCTGCGGGGGCGGCATATGGGGGAACCCGCACCTGCCGCGGGCGAAAGTCTGCCGGGCTTCAGTGTCGGCGAGGTGCTGGCCTCCGGCGATCCCGCCTTCGAGGTCGGTGACCGGGTGGTAGGCGAGATGGGCTGGATCGAGGTCGGCGTGATGGCAGCGGCGGAAACGCGCCGGGTCTCCGGCGACCTGCCTGCCGCCGCGCACCTGGGTGT
>JANNFM010000571.1:0-3417 GCA_031379795.1 Alphaproteobacteria bacterium | reverse complement strand
CATCGGCTTCGGCGCCGCCGGATCAATGATCCGCCGCCGCAAGGCTGTGGTCGCCTAGATCTCAAGACTCGTCAGACATGCGCCGCCGGTCCCAGGATCGGCGGCGTTTCTGTGTGTGGATGCAGGCGGCTGGCCAATGTCCCCTTCCCCCGTCCCTGCCGTTCGGAATGTCCGCTCGTGGCGATGCGGCAATCCACGGTCCTGCCGGCCCCTCTCCGCGTGGGCATCGAGCGTCAGAGTCTTTCCACGCGCGGCCCCGCGTTACGCAGCGACAAACCCCTGACCTTGGGTCACGCGGAAGTGGATGTATCCTAGCCCAAACCCCTAACCGGAGAGGACGCCATGGCGGACTTTGGAGCCGACGTCGAACTTGAAACCTTCCGTGGCGAGGCGCGGTCCTGGCTGGACGCGAACTTCCCCAAATCCCTGAAGGGCAAGGGCGGCATGATGGCCGCCGAGGGGCCACAGTCGCGCGACCCGGACCTGAACACCTGGAAGAAAGCCATCGGTGAAAAAGGCTGGGCCACGCCCACCTGGCCCACCGAATACGGCGGCGGCGGGCTGTCGTCGCAGCAGGCTCGCGTGCTGGGTCAGGAAATGGCCAAGGTGGGCGCGTTCAATCCGCTGACCTTCGGCATGGGCATCACCATGATCGGCCCGACGATCATGGACTACGGCACGGCGGAACAGAAGGCGACGCACCTGCCCCCGATCATCCGGGGCGAGGTGCAGTGGTGCGTGGGTTATTCGGAACCGGGCGCGGGATCGGACCTGGCCGCCCTTCAGACCCGTTGCGAGGACAAGGGCGATCATTGGCTGATCAACGGCTCGAAAATCTGGACCAGCGGCGCGCAGGAATCGGCCTGGTGCGGTGCCCTGGTGCGGACCGACCCGACGGCCAAGAAGCATGAGGGCATCAGCTTCCTGCTGCTCGACATGAAGCAGGCCGGTGTCGAGACCCGGCCGATCAAGCTGATCTCGGGATCCTCGCCGTTCTGCGAGACCTTCTTCACCGATGCCGTGGCGCCCAAGGACGCGATCCTGGGACAGATCAACGTCGGCTGGACGGTAGGCAAGCGCCTGCTGCAGCACGAGCGAGCCAGCCAGACCGGCGCCGGCGGCATGGGCCGTCCGACGCCGCTGGAAGATATCGCCAAGGACTATGTGGGCGTCGACGACGAGGGCCGGATCGCTGATCTCGACCTGCGCAGCCGGGTCACCCGGCACCTGATGGACGGTCGCGTCCACGGCCTGACGCTGGCCCGGGCGGTCGCGGAATCCAAGGGCGCGTCCGGCGCGACCAACGCCGCCTCGATCCTGAAAAACTCCGCCACCGTGGTGTCGCAGACCCGCGCGGAACTGATGCTCGAAATGATGGGCTCTCAAGGGTTGGGCTGGGAGGGCGAGGCCTTCAAGCCTGAGGAACTGGAAGCCGTCAGCGGCTGGCTCTGGGGCAAGGCGATGTCGATCTACGGCGGCTCGGCCGAGATCCAGAACAACATCATCTCCAAGCGCATCCTCAACCTGCCGGACAACACGCAGTCCACCTGACGGGTCTTCGCCGCGTGCAGATCGTGTATAGAGGGCGTGTAGAGGAGCACGTCTGATGAACGCGATTACCCCCGGCGGAAAGATCGACACCGGCCGCCAGATCAAGCCGGTGAAGGTCGCGGTGCTGACCATCTCCGACACCCGCGACGAGGAAAGCGACACCTCCGGCCACGTGCTGGCCGAGCGGGTGACGGGGGCCGGTCACGAGCTGGTCGACAAGGCCATCGTCCGCGACGACATCATGGCCATCCGGGCCAAGATCGAGGCCTGGGTCGCCTCGGGCTTCGTCGAGGCCATCATCACCACCGGCGGCACCGGGATCACCGGCCGCGACGTCACGCCGGAAGCCGTGCGGCCGATGTTCGACAAGGAGATCGACGGGTTTTCCGTGGTCTTCCACATGGTCAGCTACCAGTCCGTGGGCCTCTCGACCCTGCAGTCCCGCGCCCTGGCGGGCATCGTGAAGGGCGTGTTCGTGTTCTGCCTGCCGGGCTCCAACGGCGCGGTAAAGGACGGCTGGGACAAGGTGATCTCGGCCCAGCTCGACAGCCGCCACGGCCCCTGCAACATGGTCGAGCTCATGCCCCGGCTGATGGAAACGTGAGCCAGCTTACCCACATCGACGAGACCGGTCGCGCCCGCATGGTCGACGTGTCCGACAAGGCCGTGACCACGCGCGAGGCGGTGGCCGAAGGCTTCGTCCGCATGTCCGCAACAACCCTGGCGCTGGCCGTCTCCGGCGAGGGAAAGAAGGGCGACGTCCGCGCCGTGGCCGAGATCGCCGGCGTGATGGCCGCCAAGCGCACCTCCGACCTGATCCCCATGTGCCACCCGCTGGCGATCTCAAAGGTCGAGGTCCGTGTGGAGGTGGCCGACGGCGGCCTGGCGGTCACCGCCCGCGTCAAGACCACCGGCCAGACCGGCGTGGAAATGGAAGCCCTGACCGCCGTCTCCGTCGCCTGCCTCACCCTCTACGACATGCTCAAAGCCGCCGAAAAAGGCATGGTCATCGAAGGGGTGCGACTGGTCAGCAAAACCGGCGGCAAGAGCGGGGACTGGGCGGCATAGCCGGATCGCCTAATCCCCAAAAGCATCATCACCCCCCCCACGGTGTCATCCCGGTTTTGGCGCCAGCCAAAGACCGGGACCCACAAACTCCGTGCCCGGAAAAAGGGTTCGCGACGCCACCGCCGCACACTACCTATCGCCATCAGGCGCTTGTGGGTCCCGGTCCCCCGCCTCCGCGAGGGCAGGCTTCGCGTGCCGCGAAACCGGGATGACACGGGTTTTTGTGGGAGTATGGCGAGCGATGCAGGACGCTACCTACTGCACCTATGAAGCCTGTAGTCCGGACGACATTCTGGGTGCGTTGAAGCTGGCATGGTCGAGCGTCTCGCCGAAGCGGCTGGACAAAGTGATCGAGGGTTGGACAGGGTGAGCCAAAGCCGTGTCGCCTAATCTCCAAAAGCCTCACCCCCCACCGTGTCATCCCGGTTTTGGCGCCAGCCAAAGACCGGGACCCACAAACTCCGTGCTCGAAAAAGCGTTCGCAACGTCGCCGCCGCACTTTACCTATCGCGATCAGGCGCTCGTGGGTCCCGGTCTTTCGCTTGCAGCGAAAACCGGGATGACACGGGTTTTGTGGAAGGATGGCGGGCGATGCAGGACGCCACCTACTGGGTCTACATACTCGCCAGCAAAAAGTACGGCACCCTCTATGTCGGCGTGACCAATAGCCTCGAGCGACGGGTCGCCGAACACAAGGCCAAGGACGTGGCCGGGTTCACCAAGCGATACGGCGTTGACCGCCTGGTCTTCTATCGGAGCTATGGCGAGATCGGTGAAGCCATCCGGTTTGAGAAGCAG
>JANNFM010000552.1:0-2945 GCA_031379795.1 Alphaproteobacteria bacterium | reverse complement strand
GCTGTCGAACGGCGGCGCCGATCGTGGCCTGCCGATTTCCTGCTTCCTCAATGCCGTGCCGGACAGCCTGGAAGGCATCCAGAGCGTCTGGAACGAGAATGTCGCCCTGGCCTCCAACGGGGGCGGCATCGGCACCTATTGGGGCGGCGTGCGCTCCATCGGCGAAAAGGTGAAGGGCGCCGGCCAGACCAGCGGCATCATCCCCTTCAACCGGGTGATGGACTCGCTGACACTGGCGATCAGCCAGGGCTCGCTGCGGCGCGGCTCGGCGGCCGTCTATCTCGACATCCACCATCCGGAGATCGAGGAGTTCCTGGAGATCCGCAAACCCTCCGGCGACTCCAACCGCAAGAGCCTGAACCTGCACCACGGCATCTCGATCAGTGATGCGTTCATGGAGGCGGTGCGGGACGGCGCCATGTTCGGCCTGCGCTCGCCCAAGGACCAGGCGGTGGTCCGCGAGGTGGACGCCCGCTCGCTGTGGCAGAAGATCCTGGAGGTGCGCCTGCAGACCGGCGAGCCCTATCTGATCTTCTCCGACACCGTGAACCGCGCCATGCCACAGCATCAGCGCGAGCTGGGCCTCAGCGTCCGCCAGTCGAACCTTTGCAGCGAGATCATGCTGCACACCGGCAAGGATCACCTGGGCGCCGAGCGCACCGCCGTCTGCTGCCTGTCCAGCGTCAACGCCGAGATGTTCCTGGAGTGGCGCGACCACCCCACCTTCATCGAGGACGTCATGCGCTTCCTCGACAATGTGCTGGAAGACTTCATCACCCGCGCGCCGCCCGAGATGAAGAACGCGGTCTACGCCGCCAAACGTGAGCGCTCGGTGGGCCTGGGCCTCATGGGCTTCCACTCGTTCCTGCAAAGCCAGAACGTGCCGTTCGAAAGCGCCATGGCGAAGTCCTGGAACATGCGCCTGTTCAAGACCCTGCGCCGCCAGTGCGACGCCGCCTCCCGCACCCTGGCTGCCGAGCGCGGTGCCTGTCCCGACGCCGCCGAGCGCGGGGTGATGGAACGGTTCAGCCACAAGCTGGCCATTGCGCCCACCGCCTCGATCTCGATCATCTGCGGCGGCACCAGCGCCGGCATCGAGCCGATCCCGGCCAACATCTATACCCACAAGACCCTGTCCGGCACCTTCGCCGTCAAGAACCCCTTCCTGGAAAAACTGCTGGACACCACCGGCCAGAACACCGCCGCCGTCTGGGACTCCATCCTGCAGAACGAGGGCTCGGTCCAGCACCTGGACTTCCTCAGCCAGGACGACAAGGACACCTACAAGACCGCTTTCGAGATCGACCAGCGCTGGGTGGTCGAGCTGTCCGCCGACCGCACCCCGGACATCTGCCAGTCCCAGTCCGTCAACCTGTTCCTGGCGGGCGACGTCGACAAATGGGACCTGCACATGCTGCACTGGCAGGCGTGGGAGCGGGGCTGCAAGAGCCTTTACTACCTGCGCTCCAAGTCGGTGCAGCGGGCCAGCCATGCCGGCGGCGAGGCCCTGGCGGCGCACGTCTATGCCGAGGGCAAGACCGACTACGACGAGTGCCTGGCCTGTCAGTAACAGACTGATACGTCAGGTCCGGACGTAGGTCGGGTCCGGTCGTCAGGCTGTCGTTGCGGCTTCCCGCGCTGCGCATCCCCCGCCGCTGTCATCCCGGTTTCGCGGAACGCGAAGACCGGGACCCATACGCGCCGGAGCGGGCAATCGGGCGCGGCGGCGGGGCCGGGTTTGCCTTTCGCAGGCGGAGTCTATGGGTCCCGGTCTTTCACCTGCGGTGAAAACCGGGATGACACCGGTGGGGTGGCACGGGCCACCTCGGCGGCGGTCATCCACAGGCGTGTTCACAAGATGTTGGGCGCACCGGCCAACTTCACGCTAGATGTAGACATCGTTTGGCGCCTATCGTGGCGGCCACACTCACCCCCTGCGTCCGGGATTCGCCACCGTGTCCACCGCCTCCAATATCCGCATGCTCCCGGGCCTGATGACGCCCTCGTTTGCCTACAAGCCGTTCCGCTATCCCTGGGCCTATGAGTTCTGGAAGAAGCAGCAGCAGGTCCACTGGATGCCCGAAGAGGTGCCGCTGGGCGAGGACCTCAAGGACTGGGCCACCAAGCTCAACGACCGTGAGCGAAATCTGCTCACCCAGATCTTCCGCTTCTTCACCCAGTCGGACGTCGAGGTGAACGACAACTACATGGAGCGCTACGCCCGCGTCTTCAAACCCACCGAGGTGAAGATGATGCTGGCCTCGTTCTCCAACATGGAGACGATCCACATCGCGGCCTATGCGCTGCTGCTCGAGACCATCGGCATGCCCGACGCCGAGTTCACGGCCTTCCTCGACTTCCAGGCCATGCGCGACAAGCACGACTACATGCAGCAGTTCGGCGTCGACACCCACGCCGACATCGCCCGCACCCTGGCCATGTTCGGCGGATTTACCGAGGGCCTGCAGCTGTTCGCCAGCTTTGCGATGCTGATGAACTTCCCGCGCCACAACAAGATGAAGGGCATGGGCCAGATCGTCTCGTGGTCGGTCCGCGACGAGAGCCTGCACTGCGAGGGGATCGTTAAACTCTACCACGCCTTCAACGCCGAGACCGGCGCGGTGACCAAGGCCGTGGCCGACGACATCGTCGACTGCTGCAAGACGGTGGTGAACCTGGAAGACAAGTTCATCGACCTGGCCTTCGAGGCCGGCGAGATCCAGGGCATGACCCCCGACGATATCAAGAAGTACATCCGCTTCATCGCCGACTGGCGGCTGCGCCAGCTGAAGCTGCCGGAGGTCTACGGGGTGAAGGAAAACCCGCTGCCCTGGCTGACACCGCTGCTCAACGGGGTGGAACACGCGAATTTCTTCGAGACCCGCGCGACCGAGTATTCGAAGGGCGCGACGAAGGGCGACTGGAATTCGGTCTGGGCGAATTTT
>JANNFM010000524.1:0-4441 GCA_031379795.1 Alphaproteobacteria bacterium | reverse complement strand
CCCCTTGTGGGAGAAGGTGGGCCGCGCGAGCGGCTCGGATGAGGGGTCGCGCGGCGATTATTCCAGTAAAACAGGGTGTTATTCTGTGAGGGGAATCGACCCCTCATCCGACCTGCTGCGCAGGCCACCTTCTCCCACAAGAGGAGAAGGGCGCACACTCAATCTGTTGATATATTTGACGTTTCGACGATGTGTGAATCCGATAGCCCGATGGGTGAGGAGAAGGGCACTGACAGCCTTTGAGCCTATGTGGTGCCAGAGTTGCATGCGGTAAATCGGACCTACCCAGCGCCGTCATCCCGCGGCTTGTCCGCGGGATGACGAGCCATATTGGGTCCGCGATTGTGCAGTTTACTCTGGCATTCTATTGCGGGTCGTCGAGCCGGGCCTGTTTGCGATACTCCGCGATCTCGCCCGCGGTCTTGTTGTCGAGGGCTGAAAGTTCGGTGCGCGCGGTGTCGCTCGAGCGCAATAACTCGTCGAGTTTGGCCTGGACGGCCTGGGTGTCGCGATGTGCCGCCCGCTGGATGAACAGCGTCATCAGCCAGGTTCCCAGCACCGCGACGGCATGAAAGTCGAACGTCGCGCGGTCGAAGATCCACCAGGCCGCGGAAAAGGCGGCGAGGATCGCGAACGCCACCGGATGTCCGGCGAGCATGCCGATATTGGTAAGCTTGCGCCTGAGGTACTTTGACGACATGCGCCGTTAACGCGGAGAAGGTGGGCCTGTTCCGTCAGGCCGGCTCTTCGCGTCTGGCGTCTTCGCGGGCCCGCAGAAGGTCGAGATTGGCTTCGTGGCGCTTGCGGTCGATGTTGTAGAAAAACAGCAGCCCGATCGCGATGCCGTAGAGGCCGACGATCATCGGGATATAGGCCATGCCCAGACCGGTCAGGACCTCTGGCGCGACCCCGCCGCGTTTGGCGTCGTCGGGGAAACTCACAAAGGCCAGGACGGCCGTGGCCACGAAGACGCCGGTGCCGGAGATCATTTTCCGGAACAGCGCGTTGGCCGACATCAGCAGGCCTTCGGACCGGCGCCCGGTCTTGACCTCGGCATCCTCGACCACGTCGGCAACAATGGCCCCCAGCAGCACCGCCGTGGCGGAGGCCAGCGTGGCGTTGATGATTTCCTCGCCGTAGATGAGCCAGAGCAGTTCCGGCGTGCCGTTGGCCGGTGCCAGGCCCAGCAGGCGCAGGGACACCGGCGTGATGTGTACCGCGACGGCGGTCGCAAAGACGGTGATCGCGCCGTACTTCTTGCCCAGAACCCGCCCGACGATCGGGGCCAGGCCCACGCCCAGAAACCCGCCGACCACGCTGATGGTGGCCAGCGTCGCCAACTGGGATTGCTTCAGCTCCCAGAAGTAGAGGCCGAAATAGATCTCCAGGCCGTTGCGGGCACCAACCGCTATGGAAATGAAGATCGCCGAGACAGCCGCGACGAGGAAGGCGCGGTTGTTGAGCGTCTGCCCAATCTCCCTGAGCATCGCGCCCAGCGTGATCTTCCGCTCAGGCGGGACCGAGAGGTAGGGGATGCGGTTGGCCGTGCCGAGGGTGGACAGCAGAACCGTGGTCAGGATGATCAAGGCCCCGGTGATCGAATAGGCGAGGTATCCCTCCCGCGCGAGCACGCCGCCGGAGCCATCCGGATGCTCTTTCAGAAAGACCTGATAGGCCAGCACAGTCATCCCCAGGCCGCCGGCCACGGCGAAGAACTGGCGCATGGCCAGAAGATTGGTGCGCTCGTCGTAGTCACGGGCCAGTTCGGGTGCCAGCGCCTGGTGCGGGGTCTCGAAGAAGGTGTCGAAGAAGCGCACCGAGAACAGGCAGACCGCCAGATAGATGGCGATGGCATTGTCGCTCCAGCCCAGGGGCGGATTCCAGAGCAGGAAGAAGGCGATCGCGTAAGGAAAGGCAGCGGCCAGCATGAAGGGGTGTCGCCGACCCCAGCGGGACCTGAGGTTATCCGAGATCTGGCCGACAAACGGATCGATCACCGCATCGAACACCAGGGCGATCATCAGGATGAAGCCCACCTGCTTTGGCGGCAGGCCGACCACCTGATTGTAGAAGATGACCAGAAAGGTGGTGAGCGCGCGAAGCTTCAGATTGGTGGCGGCGGAGCCCACGGCGTAGAGAAGCTTGGTCGACAGCCGCAGGGGCGGCACATCACGGGTCGCGGCGGTCAATCCGGTCCTCCTCCGCCAATCAGGCAGATTGTTTGACCGGACTCCTTCCCCCGAACTGCCGATCTTGGGCGAAGGTTGGGTCGTCGCCGGACCTGCGTCAACGCCGATGTTCTTTCGGCTTTGACACATGATGCAATCGTCAGCCCGCGAGCAGGATCACCTTGCCGACGTGGGCCCCGGCTTCCAGGTGGGCGTGCGCGGCGGCGGCCTCTTCCAGCGGGAAGGTTTTGTCGATGGGCGGGGCGACCTTGCCGGCCACAACCCACGGCCAGACGATGCGCTCGATCTCAACGGCAAGCCGGGCTTTTTCGTCGGCCGCGCGGGCTCGCAGGGTCGAGCCGGTGATCACGGCGCGCTTCATCATCACCCGGAAAATCGGCACGGTGATCTCACCGCCACCCTGAGCGGCGATATAGACGATGCGGCCCCCCATCTTCAGCGCGTCGAGGTTCTTCGCGAAGTAGTCGCCGCCGACCATGTCCAGCACCACATCAACGCCGCCGGCCGCCTTGGCGACCTCTGCAAAGTCTTCGGTGGTGGTGTCCACCGCAGTATCCGCGCCGAGCGCCAGGGCGGTTCTGGCCTTGTCGGCGCCGCGCCCGGTCGCGACCACGCGGGCGCCGGCCATCTTGGCCATCTGGATGGCTGTGACGCCGATCCCGGAGGTCGCGCCGTGCACCATCAGGGTCTCACCGGCCTTGAGCGCGCCACCCTCAAAGACATTGGCGAAGACCGTGAAAATTGTCTCGGGCAGGCACGCCGCAGCATCAAACCCCATGCCGTCCGGGATCGGCAGGGCGTGGCGCGCGTCGCAGGCGACGTATTCGGCATAGCCGCCACCAGCCAGCAGCGCGCAGACCCGATCGCCAAGTTTCCAGCGGCCGGCGGCCACCACGACCTCTCCCGCCACTTCCAGGCCCATGGTCGGGGACGCGCCAGGCGGCGGGGCATACATGCCCATGCGCTGGGCCAGATCGGCGCGGTTGATTCCGGCGGCGCGGACCCGGATCAGGATCTCGCCCGGCCCCGGCTTGGGGATCGGCAGCCGTTCAGGCGTCAATGCTGACGCCGGCCCCTTGCCGCCCTCGATGGCGATGGCGGTCATGGTTTCGGCTTCGAGCGGGCTCATGATGTCATCCTGAAACTTGCGCCAACGCGGCTGTCGCGTTCAGATAGCGCCACAAGTTGGAACCGCATAGGAGGGTTCGGCGATGGATGAGCCTGTTGAGACCCGCGTCGGCCGGGGCCAGCGCCTGATCGAAGCCGTGCGCGAGGACCTGGAACTCTATGGCGTGGCCGAACTGGAGGAGCGCGTGGAGATCCTGCAATCCGAAATCGCGCGCGTGACCGCCCAGATTGACCGCAAACGTTCAGGCCGCGCTGCTGCGGATGCCCTGTTTTCACGCCCGCCGGAATAGGCCGCCCGGTGGCACGGGCATTGCACCCATGAGGGTTCCGCGTCGTTCGTTCAGCGCGAAGCAACAATAATCGTGTAGAGTTGGAACGATGCAGGACACAACGAGCCCAGATTGGCGCAATGACGTCATCCAGGACTTCGCTCGCTCGGAGCTTTTCGAGCGGACGTTCCAGGAGGGCATGGAGCTGGTCGAGGAAACCGCCGCCTATCTCGATGGCGGCGGACGGCAGGAATCCAAGCTCTTGTCACGCAATGCCGCCCTGGCCTATGCCGCCGAAAGCATGCGCCTGACGACGCGGCTGATGCAGGTGGCCTCGTGGCTGCTGGTCCAGCGCGCGGTGCGTGAAGGCGACATGGTCCCGGCTTCAGCCTGCGAGGACCGCTATCGCCTCAACGCCGACGCCGTCACCCGCGCCGAGGTGCTGGCGTCGCGATCCGAACTCCCAAACATGCTGACCCGCCTGGCCGATCGGGCTGAACGCCTCTACGAGCGCGTCCGTCACCTCGACACCCGGATGTATGTGGACAGCCAGACCCGCGAGCAACCCAACGCCGTCCGCGGTGCCATGGACCGCCTGAAGACCGCGTACGGGAGTTAGGGCCGGATTGCTCCGCCGCCAGGCTGCGGGTTTCGCGAACGTGAGTTGGTAGAGAGTTTGGCCGGTAGAGCATGTCTTCTCCTCACCCGTCGGGGGCTATCGGATTCACACATCGTCGAAACGTCAAATATATCAACAGATTGAGTGTGCGCCCTTCTCCCCTTGTGGGAGAAGGTGGCCTGCGCAGCAGGTCGGATGAGGGGTCGATTCCCCTCACAGAATAACACCCTGTTTTA